>CAYNNV010000038.1:0-14833 GCA_964398625.1 uncultured Sangeribacter sp.
ATTGGAGATGATTGACTTTGTAAAGGAAAATCCTGAGCTTGTAGCCTTCTTCAACGGAGCAAGAGCAGGTGCGTCGGCTCCCGATCATCTTCATTTCCAAGCTGTGGAAAAAAAAGATGTGCCCCTGTTGCATATAGCTGTCCATGCAGAAGGTTTTCTTGCCGGTGGAGATGATTCTTTCCCGGCTGCATATTTCCGACTGAGTGGATCGGAGAGTGAAATGCGTTCAGCCCTGGCGGATATCACACTTCGCTTTCCGGGGTTTGACAAGGCTACGGGAATTGCTGATCCTGCCCTTACCAACGTTTTTGTCTATACCGACGGAGACGGCACATATAGCATAATAGTAGTGCCTCGCAAGGCACACCGCCCGACTTGCTTCTTTGCAGAAGGGGAATCGCACATCATGGTAAGCCCGGGTGCGCTTGACGTGGCCGGTCTTGTTGTCCTTCCGCGCAGCGAAGACTATTCTAACATTACTCTTTCTGACCTTGAGACTATCTTCCGGGAAACTACATTTTCAAAAGATGAGCTTTTATCACTCTCTGAGCGGGAGCGTGAGCCGCAGCTTAAAGTCGGAATTATAGAAAATGGCGACGTTGACCTCACTCTATCAGGTGGTTACAATTCAGAAATAAAGGATGGCGTAACTATCCACATCCCTAAGTCAGTCGAAAGTCTGGCAAAGGTTGAGAAAGTTGAGATTGGTAAGCAATTTCACTGGCGATCCATGCATCCATTCATACTCCGCGGTACTCTCCAATTGTCAGGCGAGAAAGGAAGGCAGACCCTCGTCAATATCATCGGAATAGAGGATTATCTTAAATCGGTGATTTCATCGGAAATGAATGCGGAAGCACCTATTGAATTTCTTAAGGCACATACTATAATTTCCCGCTCATGGGCTATGGGGAAGATATATCCACTGCATTTGAGTGGAAAATGTGAGAAACCGGTGTCAGAAGTAATTATAACTGACTGGCTTGATACTGCCGACCATACAGGATTCCATCTTTGTGCCGATGATCATTGTCAACGCTATCAAGGAGTGGCTGAAGTGAATGAAGCAGTATACGAGGCAGTTGATTCAACGCGTGGTATTGTGATAGTTGATAGTGGCGAAAAGATAATTGATGCCCGATTCTCAAAGTGCTGCGGAGGTCGAACAGAACGATTTTCATCATGTTGGCAGGATATGGACTACTCCTATCTGGAGCCGGTGGAGTGCGCATATTGCAATCCCTCGTATCTTGCCAAAGATAAACTGTCAGGTATCTTGCAGCGCATTCTAAAGAGCTATGACCGTATTACTTCCAATTACTTTTCGTGGGAAACAAAATCATCACCTCAACTTATTGCCTCTCGCCTGAAGACGCTATATAATTGCGATTTAGGTGAAATAATTGACCTCGTTCCTGTAAAGCGTGGCGCTTCGGGACGCATAGTTTACCTTAAAATCAAAGGCACATCGTCTGAGATTGTTATTGGTAAAGAACTTGCGATTCGCAGAATACTGAGCCCTGATTGCCTCTACAGTTCATTCTTTGATATAACTCGAACTGCAACCGGAGATTTTCTCTTGCGTGGCCACGGCTGGGGGCATGGAGTTGGACTGTGCCAGATAGGGGGTGCTGTGATGGCTGAGGAGGGAAATACTGCTTCTCAGATCATTGAGCATTATTATCCGGGTACTCATCTGAAGAAATTATACTGATATGAAGCAGCGACAATTTTCACCATGGGGTTGGATTCCTACGCTATACGTAGCCGAAGCATTGCCGTACGTGGCGGTTAACGTCCTTACGGTAATCATGTACACCAAGATGGGTATAGGCCTTAAGGAGATGGCTTTCTTTACCGGTTGGCTCTATCTTCCATGGGTTATAAAGCCATTTTGGGCCCCTTTTGTAGATATTATCGGATCAAAGCGCAGGTGGGTATTATGGATGCAATATCTCATGGCTGCCGGCTTTGCAGGAGTGGCGCTAATGATGCCCACTTCGATATTTTTCGCGGCTACACTGGCGATATTCTGGTTGATAGCCTTCCTCTCCGCCACTCACGACATAGCCGCCGACGGCTACTATATGCTTGAGCTAACCGATCATCAGCAGGCGGCCTTTGTAGGTGTGCGCTCCACATTCTACCGTATCGGCTCGCTCATCGGCCAGGGTGGTTTAGTATGGCTTGCGGGGCGGCTGGAGCCTATGATGGGTGAAGGTGAAAATGCTGTAGCCGGAAGTTGGGCAACGGTATTCTTCATCCTGTCGGTATTTTTCCTCGGAGTGGCCTTGTATCATACGCGATTCCTTCCTGTGGCTCCGGCCGACAAGCCGCGCAAAGACACTTCTGCACGGCAAATTGTGCGTGAATTCGGCGATTCCTTCGTCACTTTCTTTCGCAAGCGTCATATAGTTTCGGCACTTGCTTTTATGCTTCTCTATCGTCTTCCTGAAGCTCTGTGTATCAAAGTTGTTAGTCCCTTTCTGCTGGCTGCGAGAGATCAGGGTGGACTTGGCATGACACAGGAGCAGGTTGGATTTGCCAATGGATTCATTGGCGTGATAGCGCTGCTTCTCGGCGGTATATTGGGTGGACTCGCTATAGCGCGCGGGGGATTGAAGAAATGGCTCTGGCCTATGGCTGCTTCTCTTACACTACCGTGTGTGGCTTACTGTCTGCTGGCCATGTTTCCTCCGGCTCTTGATATGGCCGGTATGGCTATAATTGATATTGCCATAGGTATAGAGCAGTTTGGTTACGGCTTCGGCTTTACGGCCTTTATGCTGTATCTGATATACTTCTCCGATGGACCGCTAAAGACCTCTCATTACGCCTTCTGTACGGCTTTCATGGCTCTCGGGATGATGCTCCCGGGAATGGTTTCAGGTTGGATTTTCGAGCGGCTGCAAAGCCTTGAGAGGCTTTGGAATACCGGTGCAGCCAATGGCTTTATTCCGTTCTTCTGGTTTGTGGTGCTTACAAGCCTCGTAACATTCACGGTCTGCCTCTTTGTGAAAATCAATCCTGAGTTTGGCATCAAAAAATCAGATGCTGCAAATAGTTAATATTCAATTGAATCTCAAATTTATGAAAAAGAAATCTTCTATATTACTGTTTCTAATCTTGATAGGTCTGCTTCCGGCCAAAGCTCAGGTCTATTTCGGAATTGACGTGCTTGAAGAGCGCGATTTCGACATTCTCAAAGGCAAGCGCGTAGGGCTTGTGACAAATGCCACAGGAGTAAATTCCGAATTGCGTTCATCTGTCGACGTTCTCAATGACGCTCCCGACGTGGAGTTAGTAGCTCTGTTCGGCCCTGAGCATGGGGTGAGAGGCGATATTGTGGCCGACGGTTCAATTGCCAATTCAAAGGACTCTCGTACGGGCCTGACGATATATTCCCTCTATGGAAGCACTTATAAGCCCACAGCAGCAATGCTTAAAGGAATAGATGTACTCGTCTACGACATTCAGGACATCGGCTGCCGTTCATATACATTTATCTCCACAATGGGGAAGTGCCTGGAAGCATGTGCCGAGCATGATATAGAGTTTGTCGTGCTTGACCGTCCCAATCCGCTTGGCGGTGAAAAAGTGGAGGGTGCACTTGTAAGTCCGGGATATTCATCTTTCGTAAGCCAGTATCCAATACCTTATATCTATGGACTGACTGCCGGGGAACTTGCCACTTATCTTAACGAGGAAGGACTTCTTGCAGTGAAAAAAAAGGTGCGCCTTACAGTAGTGCCATGTGAAGGCTGGAGACGCGACATGATTTGGGAAGACACCGGCCTGAAATGGGTGCCCACATCACCCAACATTCCTCAACCGGTCACGGCACTGTTTTATCCTGCCTCCGGCATCTGTGGTGAGATGCAGTGGCTCTCAATAGGAATAGGTACATCGCTTCCTTTCCAGCTTTTCGGTGCGTCATGGATTGATGCAGAAAAACTTTGCGACCGTCTCAACTTCATGAATATTCCGGGTTTTGAATTCCGTGCAGCCACATTCCGCCCGCGTTACGGGCTTGGCAATGGCAAAGTCATGCAGGGTGTACAGCCCTATATCACTGATTATGACCGTGCAGACCTTACTCTACTTCAATTTTACGTAATGGAAGCTGTAAGCGAACTTTATCCCGCTCAGGCAGCTTTCAAGGCTGATGCCACCCAAAAGAAGATCGGTACAATTGATCGAGTATGTGGTTCAAAAGATTTGCGACTTAAATTTATTGAGGGAGGACGCAAGGTCAGCGCTATCTACGACTATTGGATGAAGCCCGCGCTGGAATTTAAGAAGAAATCGAAGAAATATTATCTATATGACTGATAGCCTGAATTACACCCCGAAGATAATACTGATAGCCGATGCAGGGTCAACCAAGACAGATTGGGCTATTCTCCGCGCCGGAAGTGACACTACCGAGTATCTTTGTGGCCCGGGCGTCAATCCGGCTACGATGACTACCTCAGAACGATTCTCAAACCTTAAAGATGTGCTTGGGTCTGTTCAATTCCGTCCGGATGCAGTGAGATTTTTTGGTGCCGGTTGTGCCACAGAGAGTCTCAATTCAGCACTTGCAGCTGATATAAAAGAAATTTGCGGTGCAGATGATGTGGTGGTTGCATCTGATTTGGTCGGGGCGGCAAAGAGTATTATAGGTGATGGTGCAGGTATAGTATGTATTCTTGGCACAGGCTCAAATGCTTGTAGAGTAGAAGGGGGAAAAGTGATTGATTCCATACCGTCTCTCGGCTATGTTTTGGGTGATGAGGGAAGTGGTAATGCGCTCGGAAGGCGCTTTTGTTCTAACCTGCTTAAGCGCAGACTACCTGCGGAAATCACAGAAAAAGCCGTAGCCTCACTCAGCCTTACTGTTGATAATGTCATCGACCGCGTATATCGCAAGCCGGGAGCGAACGTATGGCTTGCTTCACTGGTGCCGTTCCTTGTAGAAAATCAGGATAACGAAGCAGTATCGGAACTTATAGATACAGAGCTTGAGTCATTTTTCGAGCGATGTATTCTACCCCTGTGTCACGGAGGAGAAGAGGTGGGATTTATAGGTTCAGTTGCGGCTGTGTTTGAAAATCGGTTAAGAAAACTTGCTACTTCCAAGGGACTGAAAATTGGAAAGATTGCACGCAAGCCCATCACAGGATTGACAGATTATTACTCAAATATTATTAACAATAAAAATTATAAACAATGAAATATTCCCTCCGCACGGCAATATGCGCCGCTGCATTTGCGTTTACTTTAACAGCGGGAGTCTCGTTTGCTCACGCTGATTCTTACTACGACAGAAAAGTATCGCTCTTTGAATTACTTCCCATAGGGCAGGATGATATTGTCTTCCTTGGCAATTCAATTACCGACGGCGGAGAGATGGCGGAACTGTTTGGAATGCCTAACATTAAAAATCGAGGTATCACGTCCGACCGCATTTCAGGCGTACGTAAGCGTCTTCATCAGGTGCTTGACGGGAAGCCCAAGAAGCTCTTCCTCCTCATCGGAATCAACGATGTGCCCGGAAAGGCTACGGCCATTAAGATAGCATCAGAATATGCCGCTCTCGTGAAGGAGATTAAGGCTATTTCTCCCGACACAAAGGTATATATCCAGAGTGTTATGCCTATTAATAATGATTTCGGTCGTTATAAGTCGCTTTTCGGCAGAGAAAAAGTGATTCCGGCGCTCAATAAGGAGATAGAGAAGATTGCCGCAGCCAATGGTATGGAGTATATTGACTTGTGGCCGGCACTTGCCGACCCCGCTACCGGAAAGATGAAGCGTGAATTTACCAACGATGGTCTTCATCTCACGGGTGAAGGTTACAAAGCGTGGATAGAATATATCCGTCCGATGGTTGAGGATGCTCCCGCCGGGAAGTGATAACGAAATGTCTGCTATAAATGGCAGATTAGATTATTAGTAACGATAACGCTGACTATCATGATTCGAAAGAATATCAAAAGATTTCTCCTCTTTATCATTCCGCTTATTCCTGCGGTTGCCGTGGCTCAGTCCGAGTCCCCGACTCCGGCAGCCTCTGTGGAAGTTAAGGCACTGTTTGAGTATCCTGTGGCTCCTGATTCCATATCCGGATTTACAGAAATGTCAGACTGGCTGGTTACAAACTTCTGGCGCGATTTCCGGCCCACCGATACTTCAGTAAGCCAGATAGCCCTCAATCATGCTTTCAATGCATGGTCTGCACCTCTGAGATTTGCTCACAGAGATGTGGCTCTCAAAGCTGTTGATGATCTCATTAAGAAAGTTGAGAAATACCCGACGCTTCTATATCAGCTTACTAAGGCTGCTGACGATGTGCTCTATTCCGATCGTGCCGAGGTATGGATTGATGAGCCGATGCTGCAATTTGCTAATGCCTTGGTGAAAAACAAGAAGATCGACGCCAACCGCAAGGCTCGCTACAACCTTATTGCCCGACAGCTCGGCAATTCTACGGTGGGGAGAAAATTTCCGCAGCTTCAACTTATCAATGCCGACGGTAAAAAGTATAAACTTACTCCCTTAAAGAGAGGCTTTACCATAGTCATGCTTGGAGAGCCGGATTGCTCCGATTGCCGCATGGCCAAAGTGAAATTCGACATGAGTCAGGACTTTGCTGATGCTCTGACATCCGGTCGAGCGGCATTTCATTTCGTAATACCGGATGCAGATGATGCAGAGGGATGGGAGACAATGGTGGCCACATATCCACCTTCCTGGATTGTGGGCGCAGCTAACGGTGCAGAGGAAATAATTGATATGCGCAACCGCCCTGCTATCTACGTGCTTAATTCCTCCGGTGAAATAGTACTCAAGACCAAAGATGCCGAGCAGACAATAGAGTTTATCACCTCCAGCCTCTAATACAGATGAATAGATTGACAGATATTATCAAGCGAGTTTATTTCCGTGTTTCCGGATATTCATATACAAATTTGGGCCGCCTTTTCATCCGCCTTTTTGTCGGGCTTATGCTTCTGCAATTCGGAGTCAGGCAGATTGCTCACTTTGACACTATGTCCGGAGCATTCCCCGGCGTGCTTGGAATGACCGGGTATTGCTCCTTAATAGTGATGATTTGCATAGAGATTGTTTGCTCCATATTCATAATGGCCGGATTTCTCACGAGACTCATGTCATTTCCTCCATTGCTGGCTATGATAGTAGCTGCAATATGGCAGATGCACAACAATGCGTCACTACCTTATGAGCTGTCATGGGAGCAACCCGGATATCTCCCGGTGATGTTTGCCGGTATATATTTCTTCCTGCTTTTAGTTGGCCCCGGGAAGATTTCAATTGACTACTTCCTCTCTCTGCATCTGATAAATACTGAAAATCGCAACGAAGAAGAAGAACTTGAGGAAGTATAAGTATGAAGATTGCTGTGCTCATATCAGGAGGCGTGGATAGTGCTGTGGTGGTGCATAAACTTCATTCAGAAGGGCATGACCTGCACCTCTTTTATATCCGCATAGGACTTGATAACGATGAAGGAGATTGTTCCGCTGAAGAAGACATCGAGATGTGTACACTGATAGCAAGGCGTTATAATCTGCCGTTTACGGTGGTGTCTTTGCATGAGGAATATTGGGAGTATGTGATGAAGTACGCTCTTAATACTGTAAAAGCCGGCCTCACTCCGAATCCGGACATGATGTGCAATAAAATTATAAAATTCGGATTCTTTGAGGAGCGTTGGGGCAAAGACTTTGATTATACCGCCACGGGCCACTATGCCGGAGTTGACCACAGCGGTAAATTGAGCCGCCTTCTCACTGCGCCTGATGCAGTAAAGGATCAGACTGATTTCCTTGCGCGTATCTCACAGAAGCAGCTTTCCCATCTACTTTTTCCACTTGGTACTATGACTAAGGCGGAGGTAAGAGCTGTGGCCGCTGAAGCGTCGCTTCCTAATGCTAAACGCAAAGATTCGCAGGGCATTTGTTTTCTTGGGAAAATTGACTATGATGACTTTATCGCAAGGAAACTTGGCGAGCGGACGGGGCCGGTGATTGAAATTGAGACCGGCAGAAAGATTGGTACTCACCGCGGATATTGGTTCTATACCATCGGTCAGCGTAAAGGTCTGGGGCTGAGTGGCGGTCCATGGTACGTGGTGAGAAAAAATGTTAAGGATAACGCTATTTATGTATCAAGAGGCTACGATACTCCGCTGCAATTCGGACATGACTTGAACTTGCGCGAGATGCAATGGATATCGACTTCACCCTTTGTAGGAGCAGAAGAAAGCGTGAAAGTTAGTTTCAAAAATCGCCATACTCCGGTATTTATGGATGGTATACTCCGACGCTGCGATGACGATGAATACATCCTCGTGAGCGAGACCCCGGTCCAGGGCATCGCGCCCGGTCAATTTGCGGTGATTTACTCCGATGATCGCAAAGAATGTTTGGGCTCAGCCATGATAGTCGCTCCTGAAAAAAAGAAAAAATTAAAGCAAAATCCTGCAAGAGTAGAATAATGGAACAGAAATACGAACTGGAACTATTAGGTATTACATATAATCAAGTGGAGCAGGGAGTATATGCCCTCATCCTGCAGCAGAAGGGCGGTTCCCGGAGAATCCCGATAATTATAGGTAGCGCAGAGGCACAGTCAATAGAGTGTCGCCTGCAAGAAATAATTACACCGCGCCCCCTTACCCACGATCTATTCATAACGATGATGCGCTCCTTCGGACTGCGCCTCACCGAAGTGCTTGTGCGCAGGCTTCCATCAGGAGTATTTGCGGCTGACCTTGTGGTGACCGACGGTCAAGTGACCCGACGGATTGATTCCCGCTCTTCTGATGCAATAGCACTGGCCGTGCGGGCTAATGTGCCAATATATACTACTGCCAAGGTGCTTGAAGAAGCCGGTTTTGAACGTCCTCGTGTGGAGGATTCCTCCAATGAGTCCGTGACGTCGAAGGAAGCTCCTGTATCCAACCTCGCGCGCTACTCCGATGCCGAACTTCAGGATGCACTCGCCTCTGCAATTGAGCAGGAAAAATACGAGGATGCGGCAAAAATCAAGGATGAGATTGACCGCAGATTATCGGAAAATACACAACTTTAGCGACTAAAGAGGGCAGTTTGTAGAAAATTTGAAAAATATTAAAGATTTTTCATTCCTTTCTGAGAAAAAATCCTTATATTTGCAAAAAATTAGTAGTTATTTATGAAGAATAGAAAACAGCGGGTTGCGCTTATCATTGATATGATCCGCAACAGATGTATCTCATCACAGGAAGAATTAGGAAAACTCCTTGCAAAGGAAGGATTTAATATCACGCAAGCCACACTCAGCCGTGACCTTAAGTTGCTCAAGACTACTAAAGTCCCTACTGACCGCGGATACATGTACGTCTTGCCTGACAGCAATTCGCTAAAAGATAAATTGCTCGCTTCAGCGCGTCCATCATCGGCTAATTTTATGAGCGGGTTCATGTCTATCCATTTTTCAAAAAATATCGTCGTAATCAAGACCCGCAACGGCTACGCTACCGGTCTTGCATACGATATCGACATGAGTCGCTCGCCTGAGATTCTCGGCACCGTACCGGGCTCTGATACTATCATCGCCGTGATGAAAGAAGATCTGACTCATGACCAAATCTACGAGGTATTCCGTCGCCTTCTTCCCCTCGATGACGTCTATGGCCCAAGATACTGACATCTGACCTATACCTTTCAACAGAATAATATCTTAAATGATTAAAATTGGAATACTCGGCGCTGACTCTCCCCAGGCCGGTGAAGTGATTCGCATACTCGTGAATCATCCTGATGCCGACCTTCGCTCTCTTGTAGCTCCGACACTTAAAGGTACTCCGGTGGCCGCGCATCATCACGGCCTCACCGGAGATACTTCTCTTGAATTTACCGACGAACTTAATCCGGATAAACTCAATCTTCTCATTGTGGCTCCTACAGCCTCTATGCCCGATAAATTACCTGATGAATTGAGAGTGATTGATATGCGTTATTCCGATGTTTATTCGCCCGTTGATGGATTTAGCTACGGACTTTCCGAAGTTAACCGAAAGGAATTGGTAAGGGGCGCTACGAGAAGTGTATCCGCTTCTCCGGTAGCTGCCATTACTCTTATTTCTTTATACCCCTTCTTACAAAATAAAATTTTAAGAGGTGAGATAAGTATTGATGTCACGCTTCCTGACAACTTTCCTGCTGTTAAAGCAGAAAAGGAGATTGCCGGAGCTCTGCGCCGCCTTTGTCCCGGGGTTGATGTGGTTGTGAAGCTCAATATTTCAAATTCGGCGGCTTCGCGTGCAATGAGACTGAAGACGGTGCTCAAAACAGCTATTGACCCCGAGCAGGCTGAAAATCTTTTCGAGGATATTTATGACGATCATCGCTTCACTTTTGTGGTCCCACCACCGCCTCGCGATGCTGATGTCGAAGGTACTCACAAATGTCTTATAGCCTTCACTCCCGGTGATAATGACGGAGAACTGACTCTCGAAGCAGTTGCCGATGCTTACATGCGTGGCGGTGCGGGCGAGACGGTGCACTTGCTCAATCTCCTCTTCGGCCTTCATGAAAAGACGGGTCTTGCTCTGAAGGCCTCTAACTTTAGTATCCACTAAGTATGGGAGTTAATAAAGTGATACTTCTCGGAAATGCAGGGGCAGATCCGGAAGTGACATATCCGGAGAAAGATCGCGCTAAAGCCACTTTCTCATTTGCTACAAATGAGCGTATAGGTGATTCCGAAATCACCGAGTGGCATCGTATAGTTATGCTTGGGAGAAATGCCGAATTTGCCGAAAAATATATCCGCAAGGGTACTCGATTATACATAGAGGGTAGGCTGCGTACACGAACCATGGAAGATAAATTTCAGATAAAAAGAAAAATTACAGAGATTTATGTGGAGCGCTTTGAATTTTTGGGGCGTAATTGACAATAAATCACAATTATAAAGTTCCTATTGCTTAATAATGAGAAAATGGAGAATTGAAGACTCAGCCGAGAAATATAACATTGACGGCTGGGGATTGAAATATTTTTCTATCAACGACAAAGGGCACGTGCAGGTGACTCCCGGGCCTGACTCTCATCCTGTTGACCTTAAAGAAATAATGGATGAACTTCAGCTTCGCGATGTACAGGCACCGGTACTCTTGCGCTTTCCCGATATACTTGACGACCGTATTCGCAAGATTTCTACTTGCTTTAAAAATGCCGCCACGGAATATAACTACACCGGGAGAAACTATATTGTATATCCAATTAAGGTGAACCAGATGCGCCAGGTTGTTGAGGAGATGGTGAGCCATGGTAATAAGTACGACATAGGGCTTGAAGCCGGCTCTAAACCGGAACTTCATGCCGTACTCGGCGTTGACCCCAACTCCAATTCCATTATCATCTGCAATGGATATAAAGATGAGGCTTACATTGAACTTGCACTTCTCGCTCAGAAGATGGGTCGCAGGATATTCCTCGTAGTTGAGAAGACAAATGAACTGAAGCTTATAGCTACCGTAGCGAAGCGACTTGACGTGCGCCCTAATATAGGCATCAGAATCAAACTATCATCTGTCGGGTCAGGCAAATGGGAAGAATCCGGAGGCGATGTAAGTAAATTCGGCCTTAACTCCTCCGAGCTCCTTGCAAGCCTGAAGTATCTACAAGATAACGGGTTTGCTGATTGCCTGAAGCTAATACACTTCCATATCGGCAGCCAGATCACCAAGATTCGCCGTATTAAAAATGCGCTGCGTGAAGCTATGCAGTTCTATGTACAGCTATCACGCCTTGGCTTCGATATAGAATTTGTTGATATCGGTGGCGGCCTCGGCGTAGACTACGACGGCACCCGCTCCTCTATGGGTGAGAATTCAATGAATTATTCCATTCAGGAATATGTCAACGATTCGGTATCTCAACTTGTTGACGTGTGCGAGAAAAATAATCTCCGCCAGCCTAACATCATAACTGAATCAGGACGCTCTCTCACAGCCCACCACTCAGTCCTTGTTACTGAAGTGCTTGCTACTACTTCGCTCCCTGAATGGGATGACAAGGAGACTCTCCCTGAAGATGCGCACGAACTTGCCGTGGAGCTGTATAATATATACGATAAAATCAATCCGACCCGAGTATTTGAGGATTGGCACGATGCCCTTCAGATACGCCAGGAAGCACTTGAGCTTTTCTCTCTCGGACTGCTTGACCTCAATACTCGTGCTCAGATCGAAAGGCTCTTTTGGAGCGTGGCGCGTGAGGTGAATGATCTCACAAAGTCGATGAAGCATCCGCCGGAAGAATTGCGAAAGGTAGCAAGAATGTTGCCTGAAAAGTACTTTTGTAATTTCTCACTCTTTCAGTCGCTTCCCGATACTTGGGCAATAGATCAGATGTTTCCCATCATTCCGCTTCAGCGTCTTGACGAGAAGCCCGGACATATATGCACCATTCAGGACATCACCTGTGATTCTGACGGAAAAATCACAAGCTTCGTTTCGCCTCAAGGTGCTTCATTCGGCCTGCCTGTGCATACCTTGAAAAATGGAGAACGATATTATATAGGAGTCTTCCTTGTGGGAGCATATCAGGAGATTCTCGGCGATATGCACAATCTCTTCGGAGATACCAATGCTGTGCATATCACTGTAAATAAAGATGGATATGACATTGCACAGATTATCGATAGCGAAACGGTGGCTGATGTGCTTGACTGGGTAGAATATTCACCTAAAAAGCTCGTGCGAAATCTTGAGAAGTGGGCAACTGCATCAATGAAAAACGGCATCATCACGGCCGAAGAGGGTCGCCAATTTTTGAGCAATTACAAGTCCGGCCTTTACGGTAGTACATATCTTGAAAGAGACTGACTTCATAGAGGCTGATGAAGCTTCACACAGATTCCGCTATTTCATAGAATTGAGCTATCGAGGCGGAGCGTTTCACGGCTGGCAACGTCAGCCCAACGCTCTCAGTGTGCAGCAGCGTATTGAGGAGTCTATATCCACAGTCATGCGTCGCGACATAAAAATTACCGGTGCCGGGCGCACAGATACCGGTGTCAACGCCCGAGTCATGTTTGCACATTTTGATTTGCCTGAGCCGATAGCTGACAGGCCGCGCCTACTCAGGAGTATCGCACGCCTTTCAGGTCGCGATATAGCTTTCCATACGCTTAGAAGAGTGCATCCGGAGGCAAATGCCCGATTTGATGCTACTGCCCGCACCTATCGCTATTTTGTGGCTGAACGCCATGATCCCTTTGTCGGAAAGTTGGCATGGACTCCATCTTTTCTGCCGGATTACGATAGGATGAATGCAGCTGCTGAATTGCTCCTCGACGTTGATGACTTCACATCCTTCGCCAAACTTCATTCCGACAGCAAGACAAATATCTGCGACGTGCGCTTTGCGCGCTGGAGCGCGGTGGAGAGCGATATTTTACCCGGGAAGATGATGCAGTTCACCATCACAGCTGATCGTTTTCTGCGTAATATGGTCAGAGCCGTAGTCGGTACGCTTGTGGAAGTAGGTCGCGGGAAGATGAGCATTGATGATTTCCGAAGAGTAATTGATGCTAAAGATCGCTGTGCCGCGGGTACTTCCATGCCCCCGGAACCGCTTTTCCTCTGGGATATTGAGTATCCTGACGATATATTTATAGATTGATACTACTATAATTTCTGTTTTCTAATGGACAAACTCACAGCTAAAAAACGTATTGAAGCCCTCCGCGCTGAAATCAACAAGCATAACGAAGCCTATTATCTAAACAATGCTCCCGTGATAACAGACAAGGAGTTTGATATGCTTCTGCGTGAACTTGAAGACCTCGAAAAGGAGAATCCGGAGTTTTTTGATCCTCTCTCTCCTACACAGCGCGTCGGCTCCGATCTCAGCAAGGGTTTTGAACACGTGGTGCATTCGCGCCCAATGATGTCGCTGGCTAATACTTACTCAATCGAAGAAGTGGATCAGTGGTTTGCGCGTGTTCGTAAAGCTCTTGAAGGTGAAGATTTTGCCATAGTAGGAGAAATGAAATTCGACGGTACTTCGATCTCCCTGACATATAAGGACGGTCGCCTGGTGAGAGCTGTTACCCGAGGCGACGGCACGCAAGGCGATGACGTAACAGTCAATGTCAAGACAATCAGAAGCATTCCCCTTGTACTCAATCCGGGAGATTGGCCGGAGGAATTTGAGATAAGAGGTGAGATTCTGCTTCCATGGAAGGAATTTGACCGCTTGAACCGTGAGCGAGAATATAACGAAGAGCCTCTGTTTGCTAATCCAAGAAACGCCGCTTCAGGCACTCTTAAGACCCTTGACCCCAAGATTGTGGCATCGCGAGGCCTTGATGCGCGATTCTATTACCTTCTTAGCGATCATCTCCCATACGACAACCATTATGACAATATGGAGGCCGCGCGAAGATGGGGTTTTAAGGTATCAAAAGCAATGAAACTGCTACACTCACTTGAGGAAGTAAACGAATATATTGGTTATTGGGATGAACATAGGAGCGAGCTTCCGGTGGCTACAGACGGTTTGGTATTTAAGATCAACAGTCTTCGCCAGCAACTCAATCTCGGTTATACCGCTAAGTCGCCGCGTTGGGCTATTGCGTTTAAATTTAATCCGGAAAATGCCTGTACCCGGTTGCGCTTTGTGACCTTTGAGACCGGGCGAATGGGTATAGTGACTCCGGTAGCGAATCTTGAGCCGGTACTTCTATCCGGCACTATCGTCAAGAGAGCCTCGCTTCATAACTCCGACATCATGTCGAAGCTGGATATTCATCAAGGTGACTGGCTATATGT
>CAYNNV010000039.1:0-14408 GCA_964398625.1 uncultured Sangeribacter sp.
TATCCGTCCCTACTGATGACGGATTTATGCAGCCAGCCACAGAAGGAAAGCCATATCAGCATGCTTACCCCATTAACTCCGAGAATACAATATATACCAAGGAAGGCGATGCAAAAGCACTCTGGGAGAAGATAGTACACAACGCATGGAAATCGGCTGAACCGGGCGTACTCTTCTGGGATACAATCCTGCGCGAATCGGTGGCCGACTGCTATGCCGACCTCGGATTTCGCACAGTTTCCACTAATCCCTGCGGCGAAATACCCCTTTGTCCTTACGATAGTTGTAGGCTCGTGGCAATCAACCTTTATTCCTACGTAAAGAACCCATTTACTCCGGAAGCTGAATTTGACTTTGTGCTCTTTAAGACTCACGCACGGAAAGCTCAGAGAATAATGGACGACATCATTGACCTCGAGATGGAGAAAATTGACAAGATTATCGAAAAAATCGAGTCTGACCCCGAAACCGCTGAGGTAAAACAGACGGAGCTCAATCTATGGCATAAGATTAGAACCAAGACACTCAAAGGGCGTCGCACAGGATGTGGCACTACCGGAGAAGGCGATATGCTCGCCGCTCTCGGATTCCGCTACGGTACTCCTGAGGCCACCGCTTTCTCAACGAAGGTACACAAGACTCTCGCTCTTGCCTATTACGATGCTTCAGCTGACCTTGCCACTGAGCGAGGAGCATTTGAGGTATATGATGCAGAAAGAGAAAAGGAGAATCCCTTCATCCTGCGAATCAAAGAAGCCGACCCCGCTTTATATGAGAAGATGCTCCGCAACGGGCGCCGTAATATATCTTGCCTCACGATAGCTCCGACCGGCACCACTTCACTTATGACTCAGACTACTTCCGGCATCGAGCCTGTATTTCTCCCGGTATACAAGCGTCGTAGAAAGGTGAATCCTACAGATGAAAATGTTCGCATTGACTTTGTAGATGAAGTAGGCGATGCTTTTGAGGAATATATCGTCTACCATCATAAATTCCTTGAATGGATGAAGGTGACCGGCATTGAACGACGCGAAAATATGTCAACACAGGAGATTGATGAACTCGTGAAGCGTTCTCCTTATTATAAGGCTACAAGTGCCGATGTTGACTGGATGGAGAAGGTAAGAATGCAAGGGGAAGTCCAAAAATGGGTTGATCACTCCATATCAGTCACTATTAATCTTCCCTCTGATGTCACAGAAGAACTTGTAGGCAAACTCTATGTAGAGGCGTGGAAAGCAGGCTGCAAAGGTTGCACCGTTTATCGCGACGGCTCAAGAAGCAACGTGCTGGAAGCAGTACGCAAAGAGAAAAAAACACAGACTCTCATCCACAATCCCGAGCATCCTATCACGCGCCCGATTGAGCTTGAAGCTGACGTAGTGCGTTTCCAAAATAACAAGGAGAAATGGATTGCCTTCATCGGTCTCTCCGAGGGTAAACCATACGAGATCTTTACCGGCCTTGCCGATGATGAAGACGGTATTTTCTGCCCCAAAAGCGTAACTCACGGCAAAATCATCAAAGCTGTTGACGAGACCGGAAGAAAGCGCTATGACTTCCAGTTTGTCAACAAACGCGGATACAAGACCACCATCGAGGGACTTTCAGAGAAATTCAATCCTGAGTTCTGGAACTATGCCAAACTAATATCCGGAGTGCTACGCTATGGTATGCCGATTGACCAGGTACTCAAGCTTGTAGGTGGTCTTGACCTCGACTCCACCAGTATCAATACATGGAAAAATGGTGTAGAACGCGCACTTAAAAAATACATGCCTAACGGCGCTGAAGCCACAGGACAGAAATGCCCCAACTGCGGAGCAGAGACACTAATATACCAGGAAGGATGCCTTATCTGCACTTCCTGCGGTACTTCAAAATGCGGTTGAAATCCGAGTTCCGGCAAAAGAATTATGCGCAGAATATTTACATTAATTTTTAATATCTACTTATGAAGATTGTATTTAAAATTAATTATTTCACCCGATGGGGAGAAGAACTTTGGCTTACCGGCGCTAAGGAGGAGAAGTGCAAAGCTATTCCTGAAGATGGCATTCGTCTCACTCCTCTCACCGACGGCTACTGGGAGACCGAGATAGAAATATCCCGCTGTACTTCAGGATTCACATACTCATATCAATTGCGCGATGAATCCGGGAAAGTGCTTCGCAACGAATGGCGTCCCCATAGTTTCCCTGCATCCAAGGGTGTGGAGAAGGTAATTGTCTCCGATAATTGGCATGATGTGCCCGGCGACAAACCGCTCTTCTCATCAGCTATCACCAAGAGCATAATGTCGCGCCGCAACCTTGATACCAACCCGCCTCTTGCACCGCGCCAGCTACGTATACGCCTGGTAGCGCCGCTTGTTGAACCGGATCAACACATCGTAATTACCGGAGAATCGCCATACCTTGGTTCATGGAATCCGGAGCGGGGAATCAAACTCCTTGACACAGATTTCCCCTATTGGGAAGCCGTGCTCTCAACTGAAGCTCTCGGTGGCGATTTTGAGTTTAAATTCGTAGTGGTTGATTCCAAGACTCTCAAGCCGGCAGACTGGGAATCCGGAGAGAACCGTATATTCCATCTTCCTCGCCTGAAGTCTAAAGAGGCTATGCTTTCTCCTACATTCCGTTTCCGCCGCAGCCTGCCTGATTGGAAATGCGCCGGTACCGCCATTCCGGTCTTTTCCATTCGCACTGAAGAAGACTTTGGAGCCGGTGATTTTGTATCGCTGAAAAAAATGATAGACTGGTGTGCTCGTACCGGACAAAGAGTTCTACAGATTCTTCCTGTCAACGATACTACCATGACCCGAAGCTGGACTGATTCTTATCCATACAATGCCAATTCAACTTTCGCACTGCATCCCCTTTATCTCCGTCCGGAAGCTGTAGGGAGGCTAAAAGATCCATCTCGTCGAGCCTACTTCGAGCAACTTCGTCGCGAACTCAATGCGCTCCCGGCAGTTGACTATGAGCGCGTAACCCGGGCAAAGGAAGAATATATGCGTGAATTATTTGCCGAATACGGTGATGCTACGGTAAAGACAGAGACTTACAAAAATTTTGTTACAGAAAATGAATTCTGGCTAAAACCATACGCAGCATTCTGCATAATGCGCGACAAAATGCACTCTCCCGATCCTCGGCGATGGAAGGAATACTCCGAATATTCTCCTCAGAAAGCAGATAAGATATGCACTGACAATATCACGGAAGCGAGCTTCGTATATTTTGTGCAGTATCATCTTGACCGACAGCTGCGTCTGGCTCGCGATTATGCTCACGCCAACCGCGTAGTGCTTAAAGGAGACATACCTATCGGCATCAGTCGCGATTCTGTTGAAGCATGGCAATATCCCGAACTTTTCAACCTAAATGCCCAAGCAGGCGCACCGCCGGATCCATTTGCCGAACAGGGGCAGAACTGGGGATTCCCTACATATAACTGGGATACAATGGCACGCGACGGCTTCAAATGGTGGAAAAGTCGTTTCCGAAATATGGCGCGATATTTCGATGCCTACCGTATAGACCATATCCTCGGTTTCTTCCGAATCTGGCAAATTCCATACGACCAGCTTCACGGACTGCTTGGTATCTTCAATCCCGCGCTTCCGTTCTCTCCTGAGGAGATGCAGGGACTCTATGGCTTTGACATTGATATCGACCTTCATACCAATCCCTTCATAATGCACTGGATGCTTCCGGAATGGTTTGGCAATGCTGCGCAAGAAGTCACCGAACGCTTCCTTACCGAAATAGTTGACGGGCGCTATCGTCTCAAACCGTTTGTAGCAACTCAGCGCCGCATTCAGGAATACTTTGACGCAGAGCCTGACAATGATCATAACCGCATGATACGAAATGGCCTGATGGGTCTTGTTGATGATGTCCTCTTTATTGAAGATCCTTATCAGAAAGGTAAATACCACCCGCGTATAGCGGCTCAGTTCACGTATCAATACCGCTACCTGAGTGACCACCGCAAGCAGGCATTCAACCGCCTTTACGATGACTTCTTCTATCACCGCAACGATCATTTCTGGCGTGAAAAAGCTATGCAGAAACTTCCTGCACTTACTGATGCTACTGATATGATGGCCTGCGGGGAAGACCTCGGAATGATACCTGATTGTGTACCCTCAGTGATGAGAGAACTTGAGATTCTATCTCTTGAAATACAAAGGATGCCCAAGGATGCTTCCGAGGAATTCGGCAATGTATTCAACTATCCTTACTTCTCCGTCTGCACTACCTCTACTCACGATATGCCCGGAATCCGCGCATGGTGGGAAGAGGATCCCGAGTTATCACAGCGATTCTACAATAATGTGCTCCACCATGGCGGACAAGCTCCATTCTTTGCAGAACCTCAAATCTGTTCCGAAATAGTCAATCTCAATCTGGCAGCGCCCTCCATGCTCTGCATTCTTCCACTTCAGGACTGGCTCGCAACAGATGGCTTCATTCGTTTTGAAAAACCGCAGCAGGAGCAGATCAACATACCCGCCATACCACGACATTATTGGCGCTGGAGGATGCACCTCACTGTAGAAGACCTGCTGAAAAATGATGGATTCAATCAATCAATTCACTCCATGGTAAAGGAGAGTGGTCGCTGATAATGATTTTAATTTTGTGAAAACAACAATCCTGCGGCACTCGATGCAGGAAACAAGGCTATTGAGGGAGCGAATCTTTTCGGCTCCCTCTTTTCTACGTAATAGACTACCAATGAGGGCATAGGCAATTCTTCACCCGAGAATCCCGTGTAATATATACCGGTTACTCTTCCTGAATGCATCAGAAGAGCAAGAGGGCTCTCATCGGCCATAGTCATGGAGCCGACTGGGACTCCATTATAGCTCACATTGAGCAGTGTATGCCCGGAGGAGGAAAAGCTCTTTATCAACTTCAACTCACTCCCTTGCTCAAGCGACATCAATGTAGTTACCGATTCGGCCAAATCTATATCGGGAAGAGAGAAAGTGAGATGCAATGCTTTGTCATCGCCGTGAAGGCTTCTAAGGCGACTTACGCGCTTGAGAAGTCGGTCTCCTCTTTCAAGTTGCAGGAAGGGCGTTTCACAATAGTTTTCCTCGGCATCAGCCCCATCGAAGTCGAGCGAAGCCATGAAAGCACGTATCATGCCGGCCGAGTGAAGGCGACGCCGGGCTATTGTAAAGTGTAATCTGCAAATTATGGCCACCAATGCTGTGGCGAATGCAAGAAGGAGCAAATAGTAGTATGTGTTCATAGCAATAAGTTAAGGCGTAAATAAAAGTGTTTCTATAATTCTAACGCCTCACGGGAGTGCTATGTTTGCGACTGCGCCATTTTCTGAAGCTGTTTACCCCAATAATGCAGCAAGGCGATCAGTCGAAATGGTGGTCATCACCTTGGCTCCATACGGAGTAAGACCGGGGTCTGGAAGAGCAAAAAGCTCGGCCATAAGGGATTCCATCTCAAGCCGGCTCATACTGTCACCACGTCTCACTGCTGATGCTCTTGCTGCTGCGAGCGCTGTCGTGGCAAGCCGATCTTCCTCCTTCATGGCCGCGATGTCTACTTCCGGCTGTTCAAGCAGTTTGTAAATGAACTCCGCTGCCGAACCGGTATTATGCATCGTTGCCGGAACAGCCAATATTTCCCATTCACCAGCATTTTCGGCTCTTGCGAGAGAAAAACCAAGTCGCTCAAGAGTTGGCCACATTGCTTCAGTCACCGCATCCTGCACCTCGTCAAGACTGATTTTCTCGGCGAATATAAGTCTTTGCGACTCAACCCTTGCATCGGTGAGTGCTGTGCGGATAAATCGCTCGTAAAGCACCTTCACGTGAGCTCTGTATTGGTCAATCACAAGTATCCCTTCACTCGAAGCTGTAACAATATATTTCTTCGCAACTTGCAGGCATAGAGCTCCCTGCTCGTCAATCGGCATTTCATCAGGCCTACTGATACCCGGCAAAGGAGCATTCTTAAATTCCACTTCCGGAATCACTGTCATCCCTTCTTCAGAAAAACTATCCTGAGATTTTCCGGCCTCATCAGCGGAGAAGCCGCGATAGAGTGCTTCCCAGTCTTGGCCGGAACTTACCGGAGTCTTAAATGGATTATAGCTTCTATTGAGTACTGCCTCCGGCATTCTCCCCTTTTCAACGTGGCGCGAAGGATCTACAGGCAGTGACTCGGAGTTGAAATCTATTGATGGGACAGCGGCAAATTTTCCAAGTGCTTCGCGCACAGCTGCGGTGAGTATAGGGCGTATGGAAGCCTCGTTCTCAAACTTAATCTCATTTTTAGTAGGGTGGATATTGACATCAATAGTTGATGGGTCAACTTCAAATTTCAAAAAATAGTTTGGCTGAGTGTCAGCAGCAATCAGTCTTTCATAGCACTCCAAAATGGCATGATGAAAGAAAGGGTGACGCATGTTTCGGCCATTAACTATTAGAAACTGGAGAGCGTTTCTGCGCCTGGCATTCTCCGGGCGCGATACGAATCCTGTAATTTTCACTATGCCTGTCTCCACATCAATCGGAAGCAACTGAAGATTAAGATTGTTTTTCCAAATATCCGAAATGCGTTGCTTCAGCGAAGCAGGGCGTAGAGATATTTTGCGAGCCCCGGTGTCAATTGATAGTCCTATATTATTGTTTACCAGTGCCAGTCGCTCAAATTCGCGCATTATGTTTCCGAGCTCCACATTGTCGCTTTTGAGGAATTTGCGCCGAGCCGGTACATTAAAGAATAGATTTTTCACCGAGAAGCTCGAGCCGGGGGCACAGACAGCCGCCTCTTGCGTTTCAACTCTTGAACCGCTAATTCTGAGCAGAGTGCCCATTGAAGCTCCTTTTGCACATGTGCGTAATTCCACTTGCGCCACAGCACATATTGAGGGCAAAGCCTCTCCTCGGAACCCCATGGTAGAAAGAGTGAACAAATCAGCACTTTGAGTTATTTTCGACGTAGCATGGCGCTCAAAGGCCATTCTGGCATCAGTAGGAGTCATTCCCGTGCCATTGTCAATGACTTGAATAAGAGTGCGCCCGGCATCGCGCACCACGAGGTCAATCTGTGTGGCTCCGGCATCAACGGCATTTTCCACAAGTTCCTTCACCACAGAAGCAGGCCTCTGTATCACTTCACCTGCCGCAATCTGATTGGCCACCGAGTCCGGAAGAAGATGAATTATATCGCTCATTTGCCATTCATTTCCACACGACGTCGCGGCGCCGTGACTACTGTAGTATTATTGAAATATTTCTCAAGGGGCTCAGGCATATCTTCATCGGGAAGAGTATCGGCATCAACATATCCGAACCATTCGCGCACAGGGCGTATCTCGTCATACCATTTGAATCCGCTGAGATAATACTCAGTCTTTTTTGCCATGAATATGGGTATGACTTCACCTTGCACTTCAGGCCACATCTTCAGGCGCACCATCTTTCCGGAGTCAAAATCCACATGCATAAATGAACTTTCGGCATTAACGAGCTTATTGATAGTAGAATCTTGCTCCTGCGGCAGAACTATTGTCTGCACGTTGCCTTCTACGTCAAGACTCTTCACCTGCTTATTCTCAAATTGCGCGAAAATCCGCTTCCCGGCAAGCTGATTATAGAATTCGTCCTCTACAGCCTCTGCCACTATACCATAGTCCGGAAGTTCTGCCCAGTCTGCCGTGGAGTCATTAACATAAACGTCAATAGTATTGCCGGCAACCTGCCTTTCACCGCTCCATACTATCGTTTTCCGGACAAGATGCATTATAGAGTCAGCCTGATTAAAATGAATGGAGTCGGCCACACCCTGTATATCGTTTCGCCAAAAGCGTGCGTGATGATATGCTCTCGCCACGTGATATTCTTTTACCTCCTTAAGTGTGGAGTCCATTTCCGGAGTTTTGGTATAGATATAAGTATTAATGGAATCGGCACGCAGAAAAATTGAATCACCTCGTGAATACTCAACCAGTAGAGGCCGATCAGTAGCAAACGCTTCGCGATTCTTACCGTCGTATTGCCCGTAGCCACCGACCAACACCGCTTTGTGAGCAGTGTCAGTCACCACAGTAGGGCGGCCATATTTCGCCGGATCGCGAAACATGTATGCGCGGCTCAGACGCAAAGCCTTATCATAGATAATTGAGTCCCCTTCAAGAGTAGTAATATTTCCGGCTGAGTCTCGATGGAGAATAGTGGAGCGAGCAGAGAGCAAAGCATTGTCAGTGACAGTATTGTATTCTCCCTGCGTGGTGATGATAGTATCATTCTTGCCGAAAATAACCGTAGGAGTGTTGATAGAGGCAATATGTGTGCGCGTATTATACACAAGATGCTCCGACTCAAGGCGATATCCATCTTTACGATTAATGAGCACTACATCGTCGGAGAAGTCGGCTATCTTCGTAGCGGTAGAATACTGCCCCCGCACGGAGGTAAGAGTGTTAAGCTCATCAGTGAGTACGCCGCCGCAGTTGTACCATCCGAGCTTTTGAGTCACGCTGTAATCAAGAGTATCAGTAGTGAGAGTGACTCTCCTGTTTACGAGTTTCACGTCGCGACCCGGTCCACGGCGCAACTTTGCCATGCGGGTATTCCCATCATAAAATAGTGTTTGTGAATAAACAAAGAGAGTGTCGCCCTGCTGCATCTTTACATTTCCAAACGCATCAAGCGAATTGCTCTCCGGGAAGTAATATGCGGAATCGCAATACATCCACAGCGCTCCCTGTCGAAATACCACATTGCCCATGAGCATCTGCCTGCCGGGATTCAGTATCTCGTTGGCATATAGAGAGTCTGCATCTTCAAGAAACACTTTGTCTGACTGGTATCGGTTGACAGAAGGAAGTTCCGGTTTTATAGGACGCGTGGGTTCCGGGCGCGTGAAGACCTCCGTGCGCTTTTTGGGCGAAGTCTTCTGCTGCTGAGCAAGGGCAAGGTGGGCAATCGATAGAATCCATATCATCAGTATGGATCCTACTGTCCAGGCCACTCTCCGGGGATTATGCCGCAATGTGAACTTATGCATCCTCACCATCAGGCTACTTTCTTATCCAGCTCTTGTAACGGAAGTCGCAGTCTTGCCAGCCGTCTTCAATACGCACGTATGTATCGCGGATTTTTTTCTCAATCCAATCAGACAGTATCTGATTTGAGGCATGGTCTTCATACATCTGTTTGAGCAGATTGTAATCATCTGCAAGAGTAGCACGATGTGCAGGTATTCTGTTGGTCAGCATGACGATTGCCACTACGTCGGAATTTTTCTTGGGATCTTTCATTACAAATGCCTCAGATATGTCGCCGGGCTGCATGGACTCTATTCTGCGCGCTGCTTCCGGCGGAAGATCCTTCATTTCCATGCGTGTATTATTGCCGTTCTCAGTCTGAATATACATGATGCCCTTGTTGTTTTTCGTGTTTTTGTCTTGCGAAACCACAGCTGCAGCGTCCTCAAAGGTGAAAGTACCATTGAGTATTTCGGCACGCAGAGAATCAAGGCGCTGTCGAGTATTGTCAAGATCTTTCTCGTCAACTTTGGGTCGCAGGAGTATATGGCGGAAATTAGCCTGATCCCCACGCTTCTCAATAAGCTGGATTATGTGGAAGCCATATTCGGTCTCCACGATTCGCGATACCTTCTTAGGATCATTAAGAGCGAATGCTACATTGGAAAATTCCGGCACGAAGTCTGCGCGGCCATGAAATCCGAGTTCTCCTCCCTGATTAGAAGATCCGTCTTCGGAATACATAATTGCGAGTGTCGAGAATTCCGCTTCTCCTCGGTTGATACGGTCAGTGTAATCCCTGAGTCGTGCCTTCACATCTTCAATCTCCTGCTGAGGCAGCGGAGGCGAAACCTGAATGATGCGGGCTTCAACCTGAAGAGGAACGTAAGGTATGCTGTCTTCCGAAAGTGAGGCATAGAATTTCTTCACATCGCGCGGAGTGGCCTTAACGTTCTTGATGAGATTCTGCTGTACCTGATTCACGATATACTGCGTTCTAATCACGTCGGCAAGTTGCTCGCGAAGCGCAGGATAAGACTTCCTGAAGTAAGCCTCTACTCTCTCTCTTGAGCCAAGTCCGGCCTCGAAATAAGCGAGGCGCTGGTCAACGGCAGAACTAATCATCTGCTGCGGTGCCTCAATTGTATCAAGTTTGGCCTGATGAAGATAAAGTTTCTCAACTGCCATCTGCTCGGGAATCACACAGTAGGGATTGCCGTCAATTTGAGTACCTTCAAGCTTGAGCTGCTGGTACTGCTCTTCTATATCGGAACGGAAAATGGCTTCATCGCCCACGGTCCATACCACCTGGTCGACTATATTGTTGACCTGAGCCAATGCAAATACGGCACAGAATATAGCCGGGAGAATGAGGAAGTTTCTACTTAGTTTCACGTCGGTAATTTCGTTAATTATAAATATCTTTTTATCAGTTGAAGAGAGTTGACGGGTCAAACACACCGGGCTTAACGCTCCCCTGTTTCAATCCTTTTTCAAGGAGCGAACGGTAAAGCGATCGCTCCGAGAGTTCCTGCGAATCGCGCATCAGGATGTCAAGAATCTGTGGTCTTGCAAATTCATAAGGCATACGGCTGCCGGCCGGGAGTCGGTCAGTGATATGGAGCATATAAATCCTGCCGCGATCAGCAATCTCGAAATCCTTATTAGCGGCTACAAATTCGTCTTCGCGCCCAAACCGGTGGGGAATGCGTCCGGCTATTGATCCAAAGTCCACCCACGTATCAAGAAAATTGTCAAATTGCGATGCTTCAGCCACCGCATAGCTCTCAACGCGGCGGATATCATCAGCACCGGCATTAGCCATCCACTTTCTCACGCGTTCAAGGTCAGGCGCGTCCGACGGGAGAATCATCAATATCCCCTTTACAATAGGGCGTTCTATAATCATTTCGCTTTTGTATCGTTCATAGTAGGCTCGCAAAGAGTCTTCTTGCGGCAGTTTGGCAGTCTCGGCCACCATCATGCGGCGATAGCGGTCAAGCACAAGCGATGTACGATATTGCCTTACCATTCTTTCAATTCCTTCAGGGTCAGGAATATTGTTAAGAGCCACATCAGTTGCCAGTCTGTCGCTCACCCACTGCTCCACTATTGCATTGAACAAGGCGGTGCTGTCCGCTTCAGTAAGACCGGCGGGAATCCTCCTTAAAACCCGCTCAAGCGTGAGCGTAGAATCACCTATGCTCACAAGAATGCCCTCCTGAGTCAATGACTCAGACTCTTTAGTTTCCCCTCTGTTACATCCGGACGATAGAGAAGAAAGCAAAAGTACAAACGGCAGGGGTGCTATATAGCGACACTGATTCATAGGCTATTTGTTTCCAATTTGCAAAGTTAATAATTTTTTCCTGCTTCCCCCTTTCTCACCTTGAAAAAATCACGCTCTACGTCCGCTCTACGCCTGATTAAATATTCTTCATACTAAAACAATAGAGGCTGCACTTGAGAGCAACCTCTATCGTCTGTCATTTATGAGAGCTGTTATTTATTAATCATTTAACTTTTTTCAGGACTTTCTTATTTATCTTAACCGGATAGCGCGATTGCAGTTCATCAAGCCATTGCTGTTCCAGCTCGTTCTGATAGGCATTCACTACCTGGCCTCTCACATCTTCAAAGCTTTCCGGTTCGTCAAGTTTTTTAGCATCAAAGATGAAGAACTTGGTGTATTTCTTACTTGCAGGGAGAGCCAAAGGACCGTTAAACATCAGATAGTCAACGAGGGGATTAGCGCCTTCAGCCATGAGAATACGTTCAAATGAAGCTTGAGAGCCAAATTCGCGACGCACTGTCGAGAGGGCTTCGTCAGGAGCGAGTTCTGATAGACGATGCATCACTGTGGTGAGCACTGAGTCATTGGTAGCCTGAACCAGAATGCCCTTCACTCGTGGCTCATTCCACTTGAATTCATCACGGTGTGTATTGAAATAGTTTTCAAGCCCTTCTGTATCTTTAGAGGCCTTATCCCAAACTTTCTGACGTGATACTTCATAAAGTAGCGAGCCGTCATGGAATTCTCTAAGTAGATTGGCATAAGCGGGATTGTCGATAGCAAGACGCTCAGCCTCGTATTCCGACATCTTATCATAGAAAGTGCGTTCGGCCACGCGGTTAAATGCTTCATTTGCAAGCAGAGGATCAGCCACATTAATCTTCTTCATCTTCCCTGTAAGTACAGAGGCCGGGATATTGCGTCCGGCGAAGGAATAAACCGGTTCAGTGGTCCAGTTCTGAGTAAGCTGTGCAAGTGCTATGGAGTCAAGACCGTTTTTATTAACAAATTCACGCATCTTCTTAAGAGCAGGAAGCTCCTTACCTCCATATTTCTTAGCGTATGTATCAAACATGTGCTTGCGATAGAGTTCAGAACGCTCGTCACGAGGATTGGTAACCAACTGAATAAGACGAGGTTCCATCTCCTCAAATGTAGGAGTAGGCTCTGTAGAGATGCGACGAATGATGTGGTATCCGAAAGGTGACTTCACCGGCTCAGAGATTTCACCGTCAGCAAGAGCAAAGGCTGCTGCCTCAAACTCAGGCACCATCATTCCCGTAGTGAATCGACCGAGTCGGCCACCCTGGCGACCGGAATTCTTATCGTCAGAAAGCTCGCGTGCAAGCTCATCGAATTTGTTGGGGTTCTCTATAACTGCACTTCTGATTGAGTCAATTCGAGTCTTGATAGCGGCCTCTGTAGCTGCATCCGCATCTTTGGGTACAAGAAGCAGTATGTGCTGCGCTGTAATATACCCCTTGGCCGGCTGTTTGCGACCTCCCTTGATGATATGGTAGGCCATAGGGCTCTCAATCACTTCGCTTATTGCATCTTCAGGGAGGGAGTAAGCTACAGTCTCAAATCCGTAAGGCAGGCCCGGCGACGGTATAAAACCCATGTTCCCACCTCTATTGTTGGAAGCTTTGTCTTCCGAATATCGTGAAGCCAGATCAGCAAAATCAGCACCGTTTAACAGAAGTGTACGAATGGAATCAAGAGTAGCGATAGAGGCTTCATTATATCCACGAGCCTGATTCTTGAAACGCATAATGTGCTTCACCTCCACTTCCTTACCCATTCTCTCGTAAGCTTCAGCGGCAAGAGACTTTAGATAAGCCGAGTCTGTCAGATAAGGAGCGGCAAGCTCGTCACGATATTGGCGGTATTCATTCTGAAAGGCTGCTGTAGTATCGATGCCTTCGTTTACGGCATCCAGCACCTTCATCTTGTAGAGCTTGAAAATTTCAGCATATTCATCTATGCTCTGAGGAGTACCGGCCTGTTGCTGGCTGTTCTTATTGTAGAGGTATTCAAATTCCGAAAGGGGAACATCAACTCCTCCTACGGTCATCACAACAGGGTCTTTAGCCCATACTACTGTTGCTGCAAGGGCCGCAAAGGCGCAGCCTGCGATGAATTTAGTTTTCATATTATTATGTAAAGTCTGATATACTTTTCTGATACAGGAGGGCAGCTAATCGGACGCTGACGCACTCCGTCATCTGAAATAACGGAAGGTATCCAATAAAATTGTATGGATACCTTCCGCAAGTCTGTTTTTTTATTCTGCTGATTACTGGCGACTGTAATTTGGAGCCTCGGAAGTGATGGCTACGTCGTGGGGGTGGCTTTCGAGTACCCCTGCCGCAGTGATGCGGGTGAAGCGTGCCGAATGCAACTCATCAATATTACGAGCACCACAATATCCCATACCGGCACGAAGACCGCCCAGCATCTGATATACGACTTCGTAAAGAGAGCCTTTGAAGGGCACACGGGCTGCAATACCTTCGGGCACGAGCTTCTTGGCATCGGCCACATTTCCTTGGAAATAGCGATCTTTAGAGCCTTTCTCCATTGCTTCCAACGAGCCCATTCCACGATATGACTTGAATTTACGACCATTGAAGATAATTGTATCACCGGGCGATTCCTCCACTCCGGCAAGCATACCTCCAAGCATCACGGAGCTCCCGCCGGCGGCCAGTGCCTTCACGATATCACCACTGTAGCGAATACCGCCGTCGGCAATCAGAGGCACATCGCGGTCTCTCAATGCTTTTGCCACATCGTAGATAGCGCTCAACTGAGGCACTCCGACTCCGGCGACAACGCGTGTAGTGCATATCGAACCGGGACCGATACCAACCTTTACAGCGTCGGCACCTGCATCAGCAAGATAAGTGGCCGCTTCACCTGTGGCTATATTCCCAACAACTACATCAATATCCGGATATTCAGATTTAACCTTCTCAAGCACCTTCACCACTCCTGCGCTATGTCCATGAGCTGTATCAATGACAAGCGCGTCAACTCCGGCTTTAACTAAAGCATCTGCTCTTTCCATTGAGTCGGCCGT
>CAYNNV010000040.1:0-14373 GCA_964398625.1 uncultured Sangeribacter sp.
GTGCGCGAGTGAATCGCGGCATCTATCTTTACCGCGCAACGGTAGTTTCGCCCAAGGGCACCGCTTCCACAAAGACAAAGAAGATAGCAGTAGCGGGTAATTAAGATTATGACAAATATACTTCCGGAACCCACACTTCGGCGATTGCCCTGGTATCTCTCGTATCTGAAGACACTTAAGAGCGAGGGTGTAACCAATGTGTCGTCAACATCCATCTCACGTGCCGTTGGAGTGGAATCATCGCAGATAGCAAAAGATCTTTCATTTCTGAATATACGCGGCAAGACACGCATAGGATATGATGTGGCTGAGCTCGTGGCTACACTTTCCGACTTTCTCGGCTTCGACAGGATGCACCGTGCTGTGGTGGTAGGAGTTGGAAGTCTTGGAAGTGCATTGATTCGGGATAAGGGCCTTACCGGCTATGGACTTAACATTGTGGCCGGCTTCGACACCGATCCTGAGATAATAGGTACAGAGCTTTGCGATGTGCCGATTTATAGCATTGATGAGCTGAAATTGCGCTCTGCGGAGGCCGGCGCATCGATAGGTATTCTTACAGTTCCTGCTTCTGTGGCTCAGAATATGTCCGACGCTATGGTGGCTTCCGGACTTACTGCAATCTGGAATTTTACCCCTTTCCGTGTGCGTGTAAGGGAAGGTATTGTGGTCTCAAATACTTCAATTTACGCGAATCTTGCTCTTATCTACAATAGACTCGCCCACGGTGCAAATTTCACAGAAGAATGAAAATTTTCCTCCTTTCCCCTCCGGTGTCCGGAAATATTCCTGATGCAACCCTGATGGCTGACACATCAATATTGCGCCCCGGTCGTCCATTTTATATACCGGACTGGGATGATGCATTCACGCTTCACCCGACATTGGCCTTCCGGATTGACAGGCTCGGGAAAAGCATAGCGGCGCGTTTTGCCCCCCGCTATATAGCTTCTATGGCTCCGGCAGCGTTAGCCTTGCCGGGAAGTGCACTGAAAGCTTTGAGAGCAGGTAAGGTGGCGGGAGCTATGGAATGTGCATACGATTATGCGATGCCTCTGGGCGAATGGCATGATATTTCAGATATTCCGGATGAAGTGGTCATTAATGCCAGAGATACAGCAGGTCAAGAGGCTGAATGGCTCCTGAGTGCTATGACTATACCCATAGGACAGCGGCTGGAGATACTTAGTCGTCGCTTTACAATAAAGACGGGTGATATAATAGTGTGCCCTCCCGTTGCAGATGGTATTGTCCTGAACATCGGCGAAAAAGTTGCAATAAGCATTGACGGACGAGAGAGCTTTGAAGTGCCTGTGAAATAGTGGTGATGTGAGTGCGGATTACAATATTTTTACAAAATATCAGTTATCTAATTTAGAGACATAGTTAATGAATCATCGATTCATTAAGTGCCAATAAGTAGCAATCTACTTTATACCTGACAGATGAAAAAAATAATAGGCATACTGGCCGTTACGCTCCTCGGCCTCATCCATCCGATGAAGGTTGCCGCAGAAGACGGCGATATAAAAGACAATGATTTCAACCCCGTGAATACCGGTGTCACAACCCTTGGTATAGCGCCTGATGCGCGTGGTTCGGCTATGGGCGACCTCGGTGCCGCTACGGATCCTGACGTAAACTCGCAGTTCTGGAATCCGTCAAAGTATGCCTTTGCATATAGCTCGGGGGCAGTAGCTCTTTCATATACACCCTGGCTCCGCAAGTTGGTTAACGACATCTTTCTTGCCGATCTTTCCGGATATTGGAAGTTAGGTTCAGGCGACAATCAGGCTCTTTCAGCCTCGTTGCGCTATTTCTCACTTGGAGAAGTTTCCCTAAATGACCAGTCAGGCGCCACGGCTGTGCAGACTATCAATCCTTATGAATTTGCTATTGATCTTGGATATTCCAGAAAGCTCTCAGAGAAATTCTCTATGGGCGTGGTAATGCGCTATATCCTCTCCGATCTTTCATATACCGATGCCATGTCGGGCGAACAAAATACTGCTGCATCAGCCTTTTCAGCCGATATTTCAGGCTACTATGTGACCTATCCTATGATAGGACGCAATGAATGCCAATTTGCATGGGGTTTCAATATCTCCAATATCGGTACAAAAGTCAGCTATGACCACGGCAACAACAATGCCTTCCTGCCCACCACATTTCGATTGGGAGCTAACTTCATGTTTCCCCTTGCCGATTATAACACTCTTGCCATCGGTCTTGACCTCAAGAAGCTTTTGGTTCCTACAAAGCCTCGTACACGCGACTATGATATGGACAGCATAGAGGGGCAGACTGAATATGAGGAGGCGCTGGAAAAGTGGGAGAATATGTCGCCGATTACCGGTATATTTAAGTCATTTTCAGATGCTCCCGGAGGTTTCTCCGAAGAGCTCAAGGAGATAAATGTATCCATAGGTGCTGAATATGCTTATAATCAGCAGTTCTTCGGTCGCCTGGGCTACTATTATGAGAATGCCAATAAAGGTGGTCGCTCATATTTCGGATTCGGTGCCGGTTTTTCGCTCAATGTAGTCAGGCTTGATGCATCATATATGCTTGCTACTGCTCAGAGTTCACCCCTTGACCAGACTCTTAGATTCACTCTTTCATTTGATATGGAGGGTATAAAAGATCTGATCGGACGTCGCAAACGCTGATATGGACTCAATTTCACGTTACCGAATAGGACAGGGCTACGACGTGCACAAACTTGTGGAAGATCGCCGTCTCTTTCTATGTGGTGTGGAAATACCTCATACTCACGGACTGCTGGGACACTCTGATGCTGACGTAGCTATTCATGCTCTTTGTGATGCTCTGTTAGGGGCAATTGCCGCAGGTGATATAGGGCATCTCTTCCCTGATACGGACGATACATTCAAGGGAATTGACTCAAAGATACTGCTCCGCAAAGTGGCTGCAGTTGTGAGAAACTTTGGATATGGCGTAGGAAATATTGATCTTACTATTGTGGCTCAGTCGCCTAAGCTTGCACCATACATTCTGCTGATGAGAGAGACGTTAGCTGATTGTCTTGGAGTAGATGCAGGCAGTGTCTCGGTTAAAGCAACAACTACTGAGTGCCTTGGCTTTGAAGGTCGCAAGGAGGGAATATCGGCTACGGCAGTAGCTCTCATTTACAAATTCTGATTTAGACCATTTTTTGTAATACTAATTCTGCGCCGGCATTTTGAATCATGGTGTAGATTTAGTAATTTTGCCGTATGAAAATTGAAGAAATCACCCAAAGGCTACTTGCCGGAGGCGAAATCACTCGTGAAGAAGCGTCAGTATTGGCTTCTTATCCTGACCTTGATGCACTTTGTGATGCCGCTGATACTGTAAGCCGTCATTTTATCGGCACTAAAGTTGATTCTTGCTCTATAATTAATGCGCGATCCGGGCTTTGCAGTGAGGATTGCAAATGGTGTGCGCAGGCGTCACGACATCATACCGGCTGCAAGACCTATAATTTTGTTGATCGCGATGAAGCAATGACCCTTGCACGAGAAAATAAAGAAGCCGGTGTGCAGCGATTTTCGCTGGTCACTTCAGGGCGTGCTGTCACTGCCTCCGACCTTGATAAATTTTGTGAACTTATCCACGATATTTATCGTCAAACCGGGCTTTATATGTGTGCTTCGATGGGATTGCTTGGAGAGGAAGATATGATGAAGCTCGCAGCGGCCGGAGTGAAACGCTATCATTGCAATCTTGAAACGTCATCAAAGGTATTCCCCACGCTTTGTTCCACTCATTCGCATGATGATAAGAAGCGCACTATAGCAGCTGCCCGCAAGGCAGGGATGCAGATTTGCAGCGGTGGAATTATAGGAATGGGGGAATCAATTGAGGATAGAATTGACTTCGCATTTGAGCTTAAAGAATTGGGTGTGGATTCGGTGCCGATAAATATCCTTATTCCCGTGGCCGGTACTCCAATGGAGCATCAGCCGCTCATCTCAGAAGAGGAAATAATTCGCACAGTGGCTCTATTCCGACTTATCATGCCCTCTACAAGCATAAGATTTGCAGGTGGACGCAAGCGATTGAGCCGCAAGTCAATGCTCAGAATCTTGCACGGCGGACTAAATGGCCTTATGATAGGTGATATGCTCACATCGATAGGCACATCGGTAGCAGAAGACCGCGAGCTTATTGCAGAAGCTGATATGCAGTTATAAGCCGGTTTGTGATATTGATGGCGTAAAGCACAACATTACTCCGATTGAGTAGTTATAAATTATTCGAGGCTGTAGCAAAATTGCAACGATTTTGCTACAGCCTCTTTTAGAAAAATATCTGAGTTGAAGATTACCACCATCCGCCGGGCCCGCTGCTACTGCCTGTAGTCTTGGCGGTGACTGACGATGATGATGACCCGCACTTAAGCGTATAACTTGAGCCGTTAACGAGGCCGGGGCAGGTGATCAGAAGGCCGCTTCCACCCATTCCGCCTGGGCCGCCTCCGGGAGCGAACATGGGTGCCGAAGGTGCAAACATCGGTTCCGGCGGAGCAAAACCACCGGTTGATGATGTATAAGTGTCAGGAACAGTGAACTCGGCCAGTATATTGCCCGATGTGTCGGATAGTGTGATTACAGTACCGGCACTTACTGAATTGCTGCCGGTGATATAGGGCTGGGTAGAACCGGATTTAGATGAAGGCACAGAGTTGTTACCTCCTATTCCGAGTAGAGTGCCTCCGGAGAAAACTACACTGAAGCCGCCTTCTTCGTTGGCATCAATACCGCACTCCGGACTGCGCGAACCGTAAGCCATGATGTAGCCTCCTTCGATATACATATTGCCGTTAGAGTCAAGACCGTCATTGCCGGTAGAGACTACAGTAATTGTTCCCCCCTTAATGTACATGTGGGAAGCTGAATTAATAGCATCATCTGTAGCCTTCACCGTCACTACGCCGTCAGATATAGTGAGAATGCTTTTACTCTCTATTCCCTCAGCGCCATTGCCTGTTGTTGTAACTGAAACATTACCACCTTCGATATTGATATTTCCGTCAGCCTTCACTCCCTTTGGAGAGGATTTCATGTCACTGTCAAGCCGATCGGTATTACCGGTATAATTATTATTAAGACTGCCATTGACGTATGCTACCACACCTCCTGAAGTCTTAATCGTTATATCACCGCCTGTAATCAAAAGAGCGTCATCGCAATTAATTCCTTTTCCGCCTCCACCCGTTGCAGTCAGGTCAAGACTTCCGCCGGATATATTAATGCTTAGGTCAGAACCAAGACAGGCTGAGGCCTTTGTCTTAGCTTTAGCACTATCGTATATGCCGTTTCCGCTTACAGTTATATTGATCTTTCCATCTGTTATGGCCATATCGCCTTCGCACTTGATCCCCTTTGCTGCGTCAGCGCTTACTTTGATGCTCAATGTGCCGCCTGATACTGTCACGGCTCCTGTGTCCTCAGCTTCGCGGTCGGTATCATCTTTATACGATACCTGAATACCGTCGTCACCGAAAGCATCAATAGTGAGCGATCCGCTCTTCATAAGAAAATACTGATTGCAGTTTACTCCATCCTTGGCTGCTTTGGTAACAGTGACGTTGGCCTTAGACAACTCAATGTATTCCTTTGCATATATAGCATGAGAGGCATTGCCGGCCACTTTGAGTTCGCCGGTGCCTTTTATTTCAAGGTGACCTTTGCATACGATACATCCTTTCTGAGAGCCCGAAACAGCATCGGTCAGAGTGTTATTACTTCCGTCAACCAACTTAAGGTTAATGCGCTTACCGTTCTGAATATCAATTGGTGCGCCTGAAGCTGAGGTGAGATTAAGTCCGTCAAGCTCCACTGTGGCCTTGAATGAGCCCGCCAGATAGAAAGACCCGTCAGAAGATGAGCCTGAAAGAGAGTAGGTTATTTCGCCGCAATTATCTGCTGATACTTCATCACTCTGGGTGACAGTGACTTTTGAACCGTCAATTGCTACGGTCACATATTTTGCCACATTGCCTGCTACAGCGACCTCTGCTTTATCTCCGGAATAGACAACCTTCACCATATTGTCGTCAAGCTGAGTGTCGTCAACCCACATTTCTGTTGCATCTGTGAGCTGAAAATTACACCCGAGTGCAGTGAGTGCTCCGGAAGGGGAGAAATCAATATTGCCGACAGTGGCGGCGGGAAAGCGATAGGTGACATTGCCTTCGCGCAGGTTAAAAGACTGTGCGTTGGTCGCAGCAATGGTCGCAGCCATCAGAAGAGGTGCTATGATATATCTCGTTTTCATTTTACAATCAGAATTTTAGCGGTTTTGGCATAGCCTTTGAATATATAAATGCCTGAAATAGAGATAGCCTCACGTGCGTTGATAAAAGACGCGAAATGACCGATAAACTTTCCATCAGGAGCAAAGAGATCAACCGCGTCATTGTCGGAGAATATATTATCTATTCCTGTCTCTTCAGAGATAAAATGCATTGACTTTAAAGATGAAAAAGAGAATAACTTTTCACCCTCGGAGCTGATAGCCTCCAGTCGGTCACCTGCAACTTTGAAGGAAAGCCCTTCAGAAGGAATGAATGTCTCCGTGCCGTCTGTCTCTTCTATAACCATGTAGTTATAGTCATAGGCAGCTCGGGCAGAGAGTCCGGTTAGGGTCAGTAGTAGAGCCGGTAACGCTCTTTTTAATAAATACCTCATATCATTATTAGAATTGAGAATGGTAAATCACATAAAATAAAAGCATTAAAGTAAATAAGTTTTCAATCACCTATAGGGAGTATATTATAAGTGTCAGAGTCGGAAAGAATAGCCAATACCAATCACATTAAGGTTGTCTTCGCCGACTGCTGTACCCTGGATAAAACGGTAATATAGTTCTACACGGTTATGACGATTGATTCTATATTCAGACCCGAGGGTATATCTTACTTTTTCGAGTGCAAAACCGTCGGAGAGGTTATCATAAAACTCTACCGAGGCGTAAGGGTGGAAATCACTTTTCTTAATTTTGTACTCTCCCTGTAAGCGTGAGCGGAGTATATGCTTATTCTTAGAGGCTATCCACTCGTTATCTTTCGGTTTGGTGCCGTCGGCTGAATATTTCGGAACCCATTTACCCTCTCTGTGAGTGAATACATACCTTTCTCGCAGAGAAAGTTCGAAATCTCCTACGTTCAGTTTGCTTGAAACCGATGCGAATGCTCTGTGGCGATAAGTGTGATAAGCCGGGATAATATTGCCGCGTTTAGTGACTGACTTCTGCGCATAGGCGATAATGAAGTTGTAGCCGACATCAATCTTAAAATACTGATGCTTATAATCACCGCTTAGTCCGAAGCTTACTCGGTCGGTGGCAGAGAGGCGGTCGGTGGTTCGGTATTCTATGCCGGCAGTCATGCCCCACTGCTTCCCTATGGACTTCCGGATGTCTGCTTCAGTCCAGATGCTCTGTGCAAATGACGGCATTGCAGCAATCATTACTACAATGACCATAATAATCTTTTTAACCATTGTGCTTGGGAAGTTTTAGCATTTTGTTAACTGTATTGTCACCGTGCCGGCGGGGATTTCGGTAATATACCATGAGCATCGCCGTATCTCTGAGAAAATCCACGGCACCCACATGTACCTTGGCTATATCGTAGCCGAGGCGGTCGCGCAGATCGGCTTTTAATTCTTCCTCGCGTTCGGGAGTGATAAGTTCAATGCGATCGTAGACTACGAGCTTCTCCTCGTAGGAGTTGGCAAAGGGTAGTTTCTCGCAGAAGAGTATTACGAGTACAAAAATAAGGTTTGTAATAGCGAGTGCTCCGATACTCAAAGATACTGCCAGGGCATTTATGACAGAAATAGCAATTATCACGAATAGATAAGTCATTTCCCTTACCGGCATAGACTCTGTGCGATACCTGATTATACCGAATATTGCAAAGAGCCCGAGCGCGAATCCAATCTTAATCTTCACGCTTCCAAGAAGATAAATGAGGAAGAATATGCTCACTGAGATAAGCATAAAAGTAAAGAAATACTCCCTTCTCCTTGATTTGGGGTAATAAAGACATGCTATTATTATCAGCATGAATACAGTGTTGAATGCGAATCGGAGCAGCAAAGTAGTGAGATCCGAGGCATCCAAAAGCGGACTTTCAAATAGTTCTATATCTTCCATTAATTGGTTATTTTATTAATCATTCTGAGACGTTCTTTTACAAGATTTGTCTTCAACTCAGGATTTGTGAGAGCCATACCGATACAATATTTGCTGAATCCACTTTGCTTGATACGGAGATTCCTGAGAATGCTGACAATTGGTGAGGGCTCTCGACCGTTGCGCTTTAGTTCAATTATTACAATATCATCAAGACGATAGCAGTTATCAGTCACGATATTGTGAAATTGGAGATTGTAGTCAATGGTAATCCGCTCTGTCATATTCCTGTTGACGAGGGTGATGCGTGAGAAGCGATTCTCTATATTGGGTTTCAGTATTTCCGGTTCGAAGCCTGCGACTTCTGTTATGAAATCAGCACATGCTTGCGGATCGACTTCATCCAGATTTACTCTCATTTTTCGGGTACGCCCTTTGTTGTTCTTCAGTTTTACTTCAAGATATGCCTGATTGCTTGATTCATACCGACGCACTCTCACCTTTTGTCGCGACTTTTTACCATGTAAGTGAGTATAATACATCCGGCAGTCGGGAGTGTCGAAGTATTTGGTGTAGTAGGGCATAATCTTTTCTCCTTCAATTATCTGCACCATATATTCGCAATCGGCGATACTAAGCAACTGCTTAAGTCGGGAAAGTGAAGTTACATATTTTGTGTCGGTTCGATTCATGAGCTTCACCTTCTTCATCTCTTCAAGAGTGACGGTGTCAAATTTTTTTAGAAGATTATTCATCATCACGATTCTTAACGCAAATCTACACTTTAAAAATCAAATGTTCAAAATAAAATCTACAAACAGTCACTTATGAAAATCATTGGTTGCTTCGCTCTGTTTTTCTGATTCCATGTCTCTCAATATAGTCCATAAAAGCCTGTTTATAAGTATTTCCAAGCGGTATGGAGGTAGTATCGCAGAGAATGATACCGGAGCGGTCTATCTCCTTGATTTTTCCTGTATTGACAACAAATGAGCGGTGTGCCTGAATGAAATGTTGCGGCAGTGATTTCATAATGGAGGAGAAATTAGCTTTAGTCACCAGTGGTGTGCGTGAAGAAGAGAGATAAAGCTGAAGATAATCGCTGTAACCACGAATATACATTAAGTCATCAGTATTGATGCGCACCCATCTGTAGTCTACTTTCACGAATATTGAATCACCGTTCTTACGGTTGTTGTAAGCCTCTTGTGATAGCAGGCGGCAGCGTTTCAGTAGTCGCTCCGCAGCTCTCTGGAGATCGGCAAATCCGTATGGTTTAAGTACATAGTCTACGGCTTCAACTGCGTAGCTGTCAACCGCATATTCAGAATATGCAGTAATGAATACAGTAAGTGGTGGTGAGTCGAGAGATGATATGAACTCAAGACCGTTGAAGTCGGGCATATTAATATCTATAAAAATAGCATCTACAGAGTGTTCCTCAAGTGCAGCCCTTGCCTCAAAAGCATCCTCGCACCCTTTTACCAGTTCAAGATATGGTATACGATCAATATAATTACACAGTTTTTTAAGCGACTGCGGCTCGTCATCGACAGCTATGCATCTTATTTTCATATAACGGCACATTAAGGATAATACTGAAATTATTGTCGGCAATCTTTTTTTCAAGTACGAAGTCGTTGCCATATATCATCTCAAGTCTCTTTTTTACATTTATCAAACCTACGCCACCCTTGCCGGTTTCGCGGAAGTGTGATGGTATGGTATTGAGACAGAAGAAAGTGAGACGATCATCTTTGACTGAAAAAACTATCTTGATGTATGATTTATCGCGATAACTTATGCCGTGTTTGAAGGCATTTTCAATAAATACGATAAAGAGCAGGGGCGGCAGAGACTTGCCGGATATTTCGTCGGTATCAGGAAGTGTGAGTTCTACGTCTACCTTCTTTGATGAATACCGGCCGCGCATGAGCGAAACGAGATTTTCTACAAATTCGAGTTCAGTCTTCAGTGGTACCCGCTGAGTGGCTGACTCGTAGAGCACATATCTCATGAGTTTTGACATTTCGAGAATCAGTTGTTGAGCTTGTGGTGCGTCAGTTTCGATAAGTCCGTGAATATTGTTGAGTACATTCATAAAGAAGTGTGGACTTATCTGAGCCTTAAGGTAGTTGAGCTCATTTGTCGCGTTGAGCCTTTCGAGTTCCGCAATTCGTTTTTCATTACGGAAATTGGTAAAGATGAATTTGATACCTAATTCTGCCCCAATCATAAGTATGGCAATAATGGTATGCAGCAATACCGGCCACGGAATAAGATGCCGACTACGCGGACGGTCATAACCTGCTTTTGGAAGGCGATGCCTCTGTACTGAGACATTGCGGTCACAATTCTCAGAAGTTATTGTACCGGCAGAGATTTCAGTCCTATGTTTAGGAGGAGCGCAGTGGTGGCGCGATATTACAAACTGATAGCCCATGAATAATATCAGTGCTCCTGAGAGTGCGAAAAAATAGCCCCGGCGTTTACCTCGCTGATAGAGGAAGGGCATCAGCAGGAATGTATTTACCAGAAATAAGATGAAAAAGGGGATGATTTCCTCGTAGACGTGCATCACGTCGCGGAGCCATTTCACCCAATTTCCTTCTATCACCATCTCGCCCATATAAAATGGAGGAAAAAGAAAGAGTGCCAGCCAAAATCCGGCATAGATCACATTCTCTGATGATTTCAGGGCAGTAATTTTCTTCATAAGCACAAAAATAGCGAAATATTTATAACTGGCGAAATTTTTTCTACGAACTACGTGTTAATATCGACAAGTAGCGTTAAATAATTATTCGGTACGTAGCGGCAAGTTATAAAGTTTAGTGTAAATTATCTTTGTTATATCCGGTTTTGAACTTTCGACTTGGTCTGTTAATATATTCAAGATGACAAAGAAGATATTCTGAAAAAGTACTAAATTTGTAATCCGAAATGACAGAATAGAAATTTAACTCAATTCATTATCACAGATAACCACAAAATAAATTATGAAAACATTTATCAGGACATTTCAACTACTACTCGTATTGCTGTGGTCAACCACGATGATACCGGCAAATGCTAAAAATAACAATTCCGCCATCGGGTATTATCTGGAGAGAGCTTCTGAGGCATATCAGGAGCAGGACTTGAACGGTGCTCTCGGATGGCTTGAAAAAGCTGAGGAAGAGGATGCTAAGAATCCTTTGATCTATGTATTCCAAGCCACTATTTTTTATGATGCCGAGTTGTATGGGCCGATGCTTGGTGCCGCAAACGAAATCTTGAAGTATACCTCTAAAAAAGAAAAGGATATAAAGGCACTTGGATATTTTCAAAGAGCAATTGCCTATCTTAACCTGCAGGATTCTACCAATGCCCTGAGCGATTTTAATGAGGGGCTGAAGATTGAGCCAAATAACACTTCAGCACTTGTGAGGCGCGCATCACTTTATGGTGATTTGGGGCAAACGGAGGCTGCTATAAATGATTATAAGAATATCATTAGAATTGACCCGGCAAATGTTAAAGCATACGTTGGTCTCGGTGGATTAGCTTATGACAGAAAAGATTACAATGAAGCTTTAAAATATATTGACTTTGCAATTAATCTTGATCCCTCGGATGAAAGTTACCGCCTTATGCGTGCTGTGACCAACATAGAAAAAAACGAATACAATGCGGCAGCAGAGGATATTCTTGCTTCAATTGAGGTCAATCCGACAAGGGCAGCATTCGATGTTTCACTACTATTGCCACAGCAACAAATTGAGAAGATAAAGGGGAAACTGAAATTAAAGCATAATTATAATCAATCAGACATTTCGTCGCCCCTGCTTCTCGCACTTTATGCCGAAAATGACAGTGATTGGAAACTTGCTAATGAGTATTATCAGAAGGAGCTGGCAATCTCTCCCGATCCTGCTATATATAATGATATGGCAAATAATGAGATGTAAATAGGAGATCTGGATAAAGCCATGCAATATATTCGTGAAGCTCTCGCCGCAAATGAAGAAATGGAATATCTTATTACCAAGGCTCAGATTCTCAGCTATATGGGCAGATTTGGCGAGGCGGAGGCAGAACTCAAAATCGGTCTCCAGGAGGATCCGGCTTCATTTCAGCTGCATGCTACCCTCATGAATAATTACGTAAATGAGAAGAATTTTGAGAAAATAAAAAAAGCTGCCGAGACATTAAAATTATTCGTTGATGATCCGGAAAATAATTTGCTTCTTGATTACAGTATAGCTGAGGCTACACGCTTTTCAGGCGATTCTGACAAGGCAGCAGATTATTATGCTAAAATTTTGGCTACGATTGATTCTCTTGATCTGAAAAACAATAATATATATGGCCCTATGATCTTATCAGTAACGGGTAAGCCGGATGAGGCGATGGAGAGGATGAAGAGCATTATGGATAATGATAGCACTGAGGTGGAAAAACATAGCAATCTGTATAACCTTATTTGTCTGTACAGCCGCATCGGTAAAAAGAATGAAGCACTTGATTTGCTTGAAAAGTTTTTTGGAGAATCAAAGACTGCCATTGAGTATTTTCACGCCCTATATGACTATGACCTTGACATACTTCGCGATGATCCGCGATATAAAGAGATAATGGAAGAGTATGATCCTATGTCCGTAACAGAGACTGCAATCGTGGATGCGAATTTAGTTCGTCCTATAGAGGGTATACAATATGTAGACGCTATTGAGGATTCAGAATCGATAACTGAAGAAGTGCCTTTTACCTACGAAAACGGCGTCACAAAAGTGAAGTGTGAAATCAATGGCTTGCCCCTATATTTCGTGTTTGATACGGGAGCGTCAGACGTAACACTCTCAGCCGTTGAAGCAAATTTCATGCTTAAGAATAACTATATCAGTCCCAGAGACTTTGTAGGTAAGAGCAGATATATGGATGCAAACGGCGATATTTCGGAAGGCGCCGTGCTGATTCTTAAAAACGTGAATTTTGGAGGTTTCCACCTTGACAATGTGCGCGCAAGTGTAGTAAAAAGTCAGCGCGCTCCGCTTCTGTTAGGTCAGTCGGTATTGAGTAGACTCGGAAGTATCGAGATTGATAATTCTAAAAAAGTATTGAAAATAACGCATGTAAAGAATCAGTAAGAAAATCTTCTATGAGAGAGATGCGAAAAAAGGAGCGCCGGCTGCCTGAGGAAGACGCTCTTGAAATATTTGACCGAGCCCCTTACATCACCGTGGCAATGGTTCGCACAGACGGCACTCCATACGCCCTTCCACTGTCGCTTGTGCGCAAAGGCAAGCACACATTCTATTTTCATTGTGCCTATGAAGGGGAAAAGGTTGATGTCTTATCAGTAAATCCGATCGTCAGCCTCTCGGCAGTGAGTAAGTGTACTCCGAAATTTGAGGAGGATAAAAGGAATTTTACGGAGTATTACCGCTCGGCCGTAGCTCCGGGCCGTTGTGAAGCTGTGACTGATACGGAGGAAAAGATTGAAGCGTTGCGTCTTATCTGCCTTCGTTTTCTGCCGCGCTATATGGATGAATTTGAGGCGGCCGTGGAGCGCAGTCTTGAGCGCACCATGATTATGAAAATCACTCTCACTGAGCCTGCCGTAGGAAAAGCGAAAGGGTTCTGATATGATTTAGCACCGACTTTTGAAAAAGAGTCGGTGCTAATGCTAAAATGGTGCTGATTGCAAAGATTCAGCTTATCTCTTTTTCTTACGCTCTTTAGTTTTGCTTGCCGCAGCAGAGGCCATACGGTGGCGTTTAAGACGCAATACCTGAGCTGTGCGCGCAGGTAAATAAAGTTTCAACCACCCCTTTCCGGCAGGCCGGAACAGAGGGTCAGGGGTGGTGAAGTGATTCACTGAAGTATCAACGTTGTCATATCCGCCAAATTCCGGCGCATCGGTTGAGAGTATCACTTCGTATTCCCCTTCAGGGGCGAGGATGCCATAGTCGGAAAATGACTTCACAGGATTCCAGTTGAAGACGAAAATCACGTCTCCGCGACTGTAAGCCAGCACCTGGTCGGCATCTTGCTCCCACAGCTTTACAACCGGTCGTGCCTGAAAATTATAAAGATGATCCGCCATAGTCACCATAGCTTTGTCGAAGGCGTTGAGCATTTTGTATTTAAGGTCATCGCGATCCACAAGATCCCATTGTCGTCGGGCATACTTATAGCTCCAGCCATTTCCTTCGCGCGGGAAGTCGATCCATTCCGGATGACCGA
>CAYNNV010000041.1:0-14363 GCA_964398625.1 uncultured Sangeribacter sp.
GCTCCGCAGAAGCAGTCAACTACGTAGAGAGTTTTGTCGGAAAGTTCCTTGACAGCCTTCTCGCGCAGATGATCCCAAACCTCTGTTGTGATTGGCTTGTTGTCGTTCTTGTATTCGTCCGAAGTCCACCAAACGGTATCTTCCGTAACCTCGTCTTTTACAAGATATTTATCTTTGGGAGAGCGACCGGTATAAACTCCGGTAAATACGTCAACGGCTCCGAGGTCGGTTTCAATTCCTTTCTCGTATCCTTCCAGAGCCGGATTTGTTTCGTCTTTAAAAAGTTCGTCGTATGAAGGGTTGTAAATCACCTTCTTCACATCCTTAATGCCATATTGGGCAAGATCTAAATTAGCCATATAGAGCAATATTTTAATTAATTTTTTTTAGTCGTTAATATGATTAAGTACTTGTCAATTACCGGGTTGAAAGCTGCCGGCATGGATTTCTTACAGTGCAAAATTAGCAAAATAAATTCAATTGAAGAAATTTTTCTTTAATTGTGATTATTTTACCGACTTTCCGTAAATTTCATAATTAATAACGTGGGCGCGCGCTGAGAGTTCAGCAGCAGAAGAAGAATTGAAGTAAAAATTTGTTAAAATTTCGTTTGCGTAGAAAAAGTTGATTAAATTTGCAGTCACAATAGCAAAGATTATTAATCAAAAACAGATAACGAATGAAGAAAATTTTACTATTTGTAGCTCTTATGGCAGGTGTATTCGCAGTTCAGGCTGCTAACGGATTCACCGTATTCACCGTAGAAAACAATGAAATCAAAGAGGAAATCAAGGACGGCGATCAGGTATATGCTGCTTGGGAAGATAAGTTCATTCCCCAGTATGCTGCTCAGATTGCAGTAAACTCCACGAGTGACGATGTACGATACATGGAGATCAAGATCGAGCCGACTGAGACTCTTCCCTCCAACTTCACCTATCAGTTCTGCTGGCAAAGCTGCTATTCACCTTCGAGCTTCCCCTGGACTAATGAATTCCAGGCTCCCGACGCAGCCACTACTTTCGGAAATATATGGCGTCTTGATATTGGTGGTGTAACTGAAGACCAACTCAATAATACCTATACCCTGAAAGTAACTCTCAACAATGTTGAAGAAGAAGGCGACACCCTTACTTTCGACCTTATTCTTACTAACGATGCCGGCGTAGAAGGTATTGCAGCTGATACTACTGCTCCCGTATACTATAGCCTTGACGGACGTCGCGTTGTAAATCCTGAAAACGGACTTTACATTGTACGCCGCGGCAACAAGATAGAGAAAGTGATGATTCGCAAGTAATTGCATCATTCACTTCAAAAGCACGTCTCATGAATTGGGTTGGTGTGTCGGGACTTATGATTCCGGCATGCCAATTTTGCATATAAAAACTAAAGAACGATGCTCGCCGTATCAGTAGTCACCCATAAGACACGCCCTGAAGAGCTTAACACGCTGCTCGGATGTCTGCGTCGTGAAGCTGCGGTGGACTGTATTTATGTGATAGATAATTCGCCGGATAGCTCGCTGGAGACTGTGGCGGCAGGAGACAGAACTATTTACCGCCATGTAGAAAATCGCGGATATGGTGCTTCGCACAATGTGGCTATTCGCGATTCAATGTTAAAGGGTGCGGATTATCATCTTGTTGTCAATCCGGATGTATTTTGGGATGGCGAAATTCTCACGGAGTTAACAGACTATATGGATGCGCACACCGATGTGGGGCAGCTCATGCCGCTGACTTTTTATCCTGACGGGCGCCTTCAATATACTTGCCGGCTTGTACCTGCGCCCTTCGATCTGATTTTGCGCCGCTTTCTGCCTGCAGGATGGTATCGTGAGCGACGCAGTCGCTTTCTGCTGGAGCACTTCAGCCACGACAGAATACTTAATGCGCCGTATCTGCTTGGAAGTTTTATGCTGTTTCGCGTAAAAGCCCTTGAGTCTGAGGGGCTTTTTGACGAGAGGTTTTTTATGTACCCCGAAGATATCGACATTTCCCGAAGACTTCACCGCCACTGGTTGACACTTTTTTATCCGGGCGTAAAAATTGTGCATGCCCATGCCGCAGCCTCCGGTAAATTTGGAAAGATGCTGCGTATTCACATTATTAATATGATAAAATACTTCAACAAATGGGGTTGGATATTTGATTCGGAGCGTAGAGAGTTTAATCGCCGTGTGCTTGAAGATATTGCTGCTTCGTCACCACAAAAATAAGTGATTTTCTTTCCGAGCGCTATTGTACCTTAGCTGAGATCCAAGTCGGTATTGAGAATTGGCTGATCTATATTCGTTATATTTATTGCAGTTCGTGTGCATTAATATACTTATTGGTAATTTACGCGAAGAAGAACAACATTTGAAATATTTTTTTTGTCTGATATGCTATATAACATGGTTTTTACGTTATTGGGATAAGCACTGCTTGATTTAGAACAAATTTGTCTTAGCTACAGCATATTTTAGAACAAATTTCACCTTTTGTAATATAGTATTTTGATGCTCGAAGTATTAATTTTGCAGATAGAAAAATAACAATAAGAATAGATTAATTTATAATAATACGATGAAATATTTTACCAAGTATCTTTTGGGATCTGCCTTGACAGCAGCAGCTCTGCCGATGTCGGTCTTTGCCGGTAACATCGCCCAGTACATTCCCTCATATCGTCTTGCCGACAACTTTGAGTTGATGGAAGGAGGAACCGTAATACCTTGCGCTTTTGATGGTCGCGGTATTATTTTCCCTGACGGAGAATTTAGATCAGCCCACACTGCCAAAGGGTTTCCTATCGGATTTGAATTTTCACTCGGCGGAAAGAAGTTTACACAGTTCGCAGTTGAGAATACCGGAGGTTTAAAACTCGGCACCGAGGAAGAAGGAGTCACTTGCAATGGTTATAATCAGATCTGGTTTACTCCCGGATATATTCCCGAGCATTTTGATCAGTTCTATCTTGGGATGATGATTCAATCTCTTGCACAGCCTGAGGCAGTAATTTCGTATAAGACTACCGGCGAGGCCGGCGACCGCGTCCTCACCGTGCAGTTTGCCAATTGCGTTCCGGAAAAGCAGACCGGCAAAGAGATTGGTGCTTTTGACTATCAGATTAAGCTTCATGAAAAAAACGGTGTGGTAGAATTCCTCTTCAATGAGATTTCTTCTCCTACCGTAAACTATAAATTCACTACCGGTATCCATGGATATGACGAGGATGACGTGATTCTGCTTTCCGCTTTTACGCTTGGGAAAGAACCTGTTGTGTCACCTTATAAAGTATACACCACCGATGAAGGAAAACGTGATGCCGTGATTGTATGGAACGGTAAAGATGATTATGACCGGTACTATAAACCCGTTTATACGCTTACTCCGGTCACAGATACTAACGCTCCGGCAAACGCTCCGACAGAGCTGAACGCCACCCAGAGCGGAAGCACTATTACAGTAAATTGCAAGCGCGCCGAAGGTGCTGATGCTACCGTCATACTATATTCTACCGAACCCTTCACAGATGCAGACTTCCCGGCTGACGGCACTACATTCCCCGTAAAGAATCCTCTCGGAGAATACGTCACACAGATTGGAAATGCCACAGTAGTATATTATAATGACGCTGATGAAGCCACTACAATAATTGAAGGTGTCAAGCCTGCCACTGACTACTATATTGTAGCCCTCAGTGCTAACGGTTATCCCGCATACAATCGTACTAACATTGCCGAGACAGTGGTCTCCTCATCTCAGGCCGCTCCCGAAGTAGCTACTGCCACTCCGATTTCAACTACAGATATAGAACTCAATTCTGAAGCTGAAGGGAACAATGTGATTATTGCTGTCACTGAGAATTGCATCTCTCCCCGCAACCTTGACCACATTGGTGTTTTCGGTCGGCCCGCTGCCGATTCCAAACCCGGTGATGAACTTGAGGGTGGTGGAAAAGTGATTTATAACGGTCCGGAAGGTAAATTTGTCTGGAGCGATGCCCGTCCTAATGTAATGCAATATTTCTCTTTCTGGAGTGTAAAGGATGGTCGTGTCTCAGCTACTGCATCAAATGCCCACGCTGCTACTCTTATTTCACTTCCCTACATTCCTGAAATCGAAAATCGTCCCACTCTCTACTTAATTGAAGGATGGACTTCGAGCACAATGGTCATAGAATCGCTTTCTCCTATTACTCGCGACGGAGCAGGCGACCGCGCCGTTCGCTTCAAACTTGAGGCTAACAAGCCGCTTGAACTCGGCTCTCCCGAAATTGAAATTCCTAACAACGAATACATTCTCTCATTTGATTTTTCACTTGAGACAAGTCGTGGCACTTCAGCAAGTCAGACCTCTGACCCCGTCACAGGTCCTTCAGTTGATCTTCCGTTAGGCTTTAAAGCCGGAGAATTTGGCAACGGTGCTCTTAAGGTTTATGCCGGAAATAAAGAGATCGCATCAATCAACAAGTATGAAGGAACTATGGAATCAAACGGTGAAGATGGCTTTGTTGACGGCACTTCCACATGGCAGACTGTAACCGTGCCTCTTGAGGCCGGAAAACAATCTATCCGATTCCGTCCTACTGTAGATGAATACTCAAACATGTTCCTGCGCAATATACGTGTGGAAAACGGTGCCGGAGTTGCCAACATCTCTGATGCTGACTCAGCCACCCGTATTATCGGCGGTAAGGGCATGATCACTATCATTGCAGCAAATAATTCAAAAATAAATGTTTATACCATCGACGGCAGAATAGCCGCTACAGTTGATGCTGAAGCCGGTGCCGTCTATAGTCTTGAGTTGCCTTCCGGACTCTACATTGCCGAAGGCGTCAAAGTGATAGTACGCTAATATTCTTTTACCCCGAGGAGGCGGAGTATTCTCTTCGCCCTCCCGGAGGTAAAAGATAGCAAATCAGTCTATTTTTTAATCAATCTTATATTAACTTTTCAAACCTACTGTTTATGCTGAAATTTAACTTAAAAAGTATCCTGGCTTCAGCCATGATGCTTACCACAGCACTGGCAGGACAGGCAAGTATCACTCTTCAAAGCAGTAATCCTGCTGACAATGATGAGATCACTTCGCTTACTTCTGTTGAGACTACGTGGAATGTAGGGGGAAATACAACTATCGAATATGATTGGAATATTCCGATTCAGATTCTGGATGGTAATTTCACACCTCTTTGTACCGCATTTTTGGTACAGCATGATGAAAATGACATAACTAAATGGGATGTCAAATTTTACAGTGAAGCCGGCGCTCCTTATAGCGAGCAATACTTTGTAAGTATTCCCACCGGAGCTCTTAAAGGAGATATGGATGCAGAATCCAAGGATGCGCTTCTCTTTTTCTACAATGTAGGTGGTAGCAGCAGTGGCGGTGGCGATCTTGCCACTATCAACTATACCGTACCCGCTGACGGTGCTACTGTGACTGAAATTAGACATCTTGATACTTATTGGAATGGTATTGACGGTGATTATTCTGCCGGTTCAATGGTTCAGGTACGCGATGCCGACAATAATATTGTCGCAAAAGGTGACTTGGTGTTTGATTGGAATGACCCCACATTCTTCACCGTAGATTTCAATAACACAATCACCGCTCCGGGTACATATCGTATTGTATTCCCCGAAGGCGCTCTTAATAATGAATATGGCGACCCCAAAAGTGCGGCATACGAGATGACTCTTATCATCGCCGGTGCTTCAGGAGGTGATTACGCTCTCAAGTTCGGACACGCAGTACCCGCTGATGGCTCTACTGTGACCGCACTTCCTGAAGTTAAGCTCGTTTTCCCGGATTGTAATATGGAATGGACTCTTGATACCGATGCATCCATTCTTCTCAAAGATGCCGCCGGAAATACTGTAGCAACCGGAAGACCCGATTATGACTGGGATGATGAGACTGCTGTTATTATCACTTTCAACGGTTCACTAACTCCCGGAAATTATACAGTGGAAATTCCCGCCGGTCTTCTTAATAAAGACAATGAGCAGAGCGAACCTGTTACCCTGCACTATACTATCGCAGGTGCTTCAGGCGCATCCTTCACTTTTGATAGCTGCTATCCTAATGATGGTGCTACTGTGAACTACAACGATGGCGCAAATCTCGGAACCATCAATGTCACTTACAACAGTGGCAGTCTCACTCTTACTGATCCTTCATGGATTCCCGCGCTCAAGAAAGACGGTACTGAGGAATTCCCCGGCACTGTTGTAGTATTCATGAATAATACTCTTATATTCAATTTTGATGGCGCTGATGATTTCCGCAGCGGTTCTTATACTCTTGAAATTCCCGCCGGCAAATTTACAGCCAACGGAATGACTAATGAAGGCTTCTCCGCTACCTGGAATTATATTCAGGATAAGAACCTTCAGGAGCCTGTAGTAGAAGATCCGGAACCTCTCGTACTTGAAGTCCTTAAATTAACTGACGGCACCAACGAAATCGACCTTCTCGGCAACGGCGTCAAGCTCGCTGAAATTCCCGCTGAGCCTTACGAACTTGTTATCGGTACTAACAAGAACTACAAGTCAGAGTCTTTAGTAGTTTCCATCACTGACCTTCAGGATCCTGAATTCGGCAATACCAAGTGGACTATGAAGACTTCAGAATTCGACCTCTTCGGAAAGAAAGAGGATGGTCTCTTCCACTTCTACTATGCTCAGCCTATCAAACTCACCGAAGGCCATACTTACAAAATCAATATCGAGGCCTTCCGTCTCTTCGACGGCATCCCTGCAGAAAAGCGTCAGAGCTGGAATGCAAGCTTCGTATATGTAGAGGGTTTAACTCCCGAATACAAATACTCAGATGTTGAAATTGTAGATGTTACTCCCGCTCCCGGCAGTGAGCTTGATGAAATCAATGACTCATTTACCGTGACATACTCTGCTCCCGTAGACATAGTTACCGATCCCGTCGGCTTAGATGCATACGGACAGGAGATTATCATCACCGGTCTCAGCCATGGTTTCTACGGTCATACAAGATATGAAAGTATCACTCCTAATGCTGACAAGACTGCATGGACATTCAAGATTTCTAACGCTGACATCATGGATGCAGCCGGAGGACTTCTATGTAATGTAGCCGCCAATGATGCTAACGGCCTTCGCGTACGTCCCGCTTCTTGCAGCCAGATGGGTGCAAATCCGACAAACAATGGTGAAGAGGAAAGAGCTACCCAGATGTATAGTTTCGTATGCTTTGCAGGTAATGACAAGCTCGAGGTTGCTCCCGGTGAAGGCATTGTGACCGAACTCTATGAATTTGAATTTACTGCACCCACCGCAGCAGGTCAAGAAATTGCATTTACCGGTACTGACTCCGAGGGTCATGCAATAAATGGCACTATCCGTTCCAACTCAGGAGCCCGAGTTGCTACTCTCGATCGCGACGACCTGAAATTTGAATTCGACAAGCCTTCCGGTGATGACCAGAAGATTGTGAAGGTTATCATGCATCTTGACAAGAAGATCACAGCTCCCGGCAACTACATCCTCGACCTGCCTTCTTGCCTCTTTGCTACCGGTTCTCAATACTCAAGCACTTCATCCCCCCACCAGCAGTTCCGCTACACAATTGAAGGCGATATCGCTCTTGATGCCGCTTCAATCAAGGATAATTCTATCGTTCGCGAGCTTGGTATCGTGGCTATCTATTCAGGCGATGCCGTAGAACTTGGTGACGATGCACGTATGGTACTCCGTCGCAAGGGTTCAACCCGCGAAGTGACAAGCGCTCCGCTTAATGTAAGTGATGCCGGAAGCTACTTCCGCGTTTATGCTGACTTCTCAGATCCTGAAAACGGATATGCCGCTTATCAGCTTGCCACCGGTTATGACTATGAACTCGTAGTAGCTGAAGGCGCAATCAAGCAATATCCTTCAGGTACTCCCTATGTTGAAAAGATCATTCCTTTCAGCTGTCCTGAATTGGCTGACGTAGAGACAGTGACTCTCGACGTAACTATAGCCGGCCATGCTATGAGCTCTAACAAGATTGCAAAAGGACAGACTGCCACTGTAACTCTTACTCCTGCTGAAGGATGGAAAGTGGAAAGCGTGAAGTTTAATGGCAATGACGTAACTGCTGACGTCAAGAACGGCTCTTATACCACTCCCGCTCTCAATACTAACTCTACTCTTGATGCCGAGTATGCTTACAATGGCAACCTCGCCTTCGCCGACGAGTCTACTGTAGCTCAGATTGAAGGTTCTAATATCAAGGTTTCTGTAGTAGGCTCTGACATAATCGTAAACGGTGTTGCCAAGGGTGACCGTGTTGACGTTTACAGCATTTCCGGTAGCCATATCGCCGGTCATGACGCATCAGACGAAGCTGTACGCATCACTGTAAACGGCGGAATCTATGTTGTGACTATCAACGGTAAGAATGCCGTGAAGGTAATTGTGAAATAATTCAACACAATCCTATAAGAGGAGAAACCGGACTGAACCCCGGTTTCTCTACCAATTTCCGCCTTAGAGCGGAAGACTTAATGCGATAATAATAATTTAATCACATATTAAAGTAAGATGAACATTGCAAGACTAATATTGTCAGGCGTAGTGCTCGCTGCTTCCATCACGGCAGTAGCAGAAACTCCGACAATTCACCGCTATAGTTTGGATCATGGCGGTTTCTTCTCGAATATGTCGCCAAATGGTCATTGGGCCGTTGGAAATCCTCCGGCCGGAGATCCTTATACTAAGGTTGACATAGTTGACATCCGCAACGGCAAAGTTGTGACCCTGCCCATCAAGACCTTCTATAACAAGCAGGGAGAAGTAGAGTCAGTTGTCCCCACTGTCGGGAATGTGCAGGCCGGTGCTGTAAATAACGACGGCACTATCGTGGCCGGCTCTATCAATGGAGAACCGGGCTATTGGCAAGATAATGCCTGGCATCAGCTTCCTTTCCCCAACGACCGCCGCAAAGATCAATATTTTGGATATGAAGCTGAAGTGCAGAATATGCGCGCCGACGGTAAATACATGGTTGGTATGGCTTACGACGCATCATTCAATATCTTGCCTCTGCTATGGATTGACGGCGAACTTGTAGATCTACCCAATCTTCCTACTCAGGACTGGAAAGGATATGAGATTGGAGCCGAGCAATATGCCGCAAATATGCGCTTTGTTGATATTACTGAAGATGGTAAATATCTGCTCGGAGGTATGAGCACCAATCACCCCGGTTGGGGATCATGTTACTTCCTCTACAATATGGATAGCAAGTCATGGTTCTTCCTCGGCACTGACCTCCTTAACGAAATGATTGCTACCGGCAATTATTTCGACAAGTCTGAGCTCACTGGCGATGAAATGCCCTCCTTCTCTCCTAATGGCAGATATATTGCCGGCAATGCTCTGCTGTCGAAGAATAACGGCTCTCCATACCCCACTGATGAATATCGTCCCTGGATTTATGATATACAGAATGATGAATTCAAGATTTTTATGGACGATATTGATAACAATAAGCTCGTGACCGGAATCACTGATGATGGTCAGCTCATTGCCTCATCATCGTTCTCACAGGCTGTAACGTCAATCCAGTTCCGCACAGAGAGCATGTGGATTGATCTTGAAGCAATTCTATCACAGAATTACAATGTTGACATCACTAAAATTTGTGATATGGAGGCTACCGGCGTCTGCTTCGGTATATCCGACGATTGTCGCACCCTTATTGCTATGCCGCAGCCATGTCGTACAAATGGATATTCTGTCAGTCTGAGCGACAAGTCTTTCTTTGAGGCTTCCAAAGGTGTTAACCTCATGGAGGGATATCGCATAAGCCCTGTAGATAATTCAAAAATCACTACCCTTGATAAAGTCATGGTTCGGTTTAACCGTCCCTCTGAAGTTGTGGAAGATTTCAAAGCCGCGATTAAAGATGGTGATAAAGAGATTGCCGCTTCAACTTCAGTGGAGGCTTATAACGCCGACAAACTTATTTGGGTGATTAAATTCGACCCCATCACTTTTGAAGAAGGTAAGAACTATACTGTAGTGATCCCGGAAGGCAGCTTCTATCTTCCCGAATCTCCCGCTATGAAGAATGTAGAGATTACTGCTAATTATATAGGGAAGAAGAATGATCCGGTATCTGTTGTGAATATCTCTCCCGCTTCAGGTTCAGCAGTTCCGGAACTTGGCGTTGAAAACCTGATAAGAATCAGATTTAACTCTCCTGTACAGACTGCTCCAAATGCTGTAGGACAGCTTTATCAGAAAGGTGCTTCAAGCCCGATGTGCAACCTTATACTCGCAGCTGACGGCACCAACTTCATCTCTGCATATCCGGCCGCTACCAGAAAACTCATGCTCGGCACTGATTATGAAGTCCGTATTCCCGCCGGTTCAGTTTTAGACGTCACCGGATACTGCCCGAGTGAAGAGATCACAGTGGAATACTCAGGTACTTCTGAAATTTCGGCTCCTGACCCCGGATCTGCATACCTGTTCATGGATAACTTTGACGATCCGGAACAGTCTCTTAATAACTTCATGCAATATGAAGGCGATCACAATATGCCCTCACCGGCTATGGAATCACTCGGTTTTGATGCCGATAATACTCCGTGGAATTTCTCCGTGCGTCAGGATTCCGAATCGTCAGATTATGTTGCCGCATCTCATTCATCTTATACTAATGGCGGAAAGAGCGATGACTGGCTCGTACTTCCCCAGCTTGAAATTCAAAACCCCTTTATTGTCCTCAGCTTTGACGCTCAGAACTATAAGAAGTCTGCTTCCGACCGACTCAAAGTTTTGGTATGGGCAAATGATGAATCTTTCTCAAGCCTTGATGCTGAAATCATAAACCGTATGCGTGAAGGTGCTGACGTGGTTTTGGATCATCAGCTCACTCCGGGTGATAATGAAGATACTTTCGACGGTGATTGGGAACATTTTGAGATACCCCTCGAAAAATACGCAGGCTCAAAGATTTACATAGCTTTCTTGAACGACAATGAAAATCAAAGTGCTATTTTCCTTAATGACCTTAGTGTAGTATATAAAGGAAACTTCCAAGTTACTGCTGACTATTCAGAAAATGTGGTAGATGCCGAGAATACTCAGATTCGTGCTTATATCAATGTACTCAATGAGGGTGATTATCGCGGCTTCACTGCAAAACTCACTTCCGGCAATTTTGAAAGTACATACACAGACAGTGACGTTCACATCGAGAAAGGGAAACCCTTCGGATTCCACTTCCCCGAAAATCTTCCTCTGGTGAAGGGAGAGACCACCAATTTCACAATTGAGGTAACTATGGGCGATGAGACCCAGACCGTCACCGGCGCTGTCAATGACCTGCTCAAGTATTATTTCCGCAGAGTAGTACTTGAAGAAGGCACAGGAGCTTGGTGTGGCAACTGCCCTCTCGGTACCCTCGCAATTGAGGATCTCGAGAAGATCTACGGTGACCGCTTCATCCCCATATCAATCCACAATGACGATGAATACGCTTATCCCGCCTATGAATCATTCCTCGGATTCTCCGCATTCCCGACCGGACGTATTGACCGTATGCCGGAGTATCTCGCTGCCAACAACGGTATGAGCTTCTATAAAGACGGAAAGACTACCTTCCATGACGTAGCAACCGCTCACATGGAGCAACCCGCGATGCTTGACGTATGGGTAAGCGATGTTGAGAAGAGCAGCAATGGCAGTGAGCTTTCTATCACCACCAATGCAGTATTCGGAATAAGCCAGACCGACAAGCATTATAATGTACTCGCCGTGCTCACTGAAGATGATCTTCCCGGAGTACAGGCTAACTACCTCTCAGGTTCCTCAGATCCATTTGTAGGCGACTGGGGCGCTCGTGGAAGCCACTGCGACGTGCTCTATGCCGATGTGGCCCGTGCAATCTCAGGTACTTCCTTCTATGGTGAAGGTGGCGCTATTCCTACTACTATCGTGGCAGGAGAAAAATACTCACATACACTCAAGCTCACTGTGCCCTCATCAGTGAAGGATCTTGAGAAATGTCGCGTCACAACCATGGTGATTGATCCAACTACCGGATATATCGTAAATGCTTTCCGCACCGCACATCTTGATGCCGGAATTGAAGATGTAATAGCTGACTCTTCCCGCATAATGATCTCATTTGCTGACGGACGCTTCCTCGCTAACGGCTCCGCTGATGGCGTTGAGGTATATAATCTCGCCGGTATGCGCGTCAACAACAACTCTCTCGCTCAGGGACTCTACCTCGTGGTAGCTAAATCTCATAATGGAGAAGTTGTCAAAGCCAAAATGATGGTGAAATAACCTTATCATCCTATTGATATTACCGAGAGGAGAGTATGGCATTGCAGCTGTATTCTCTTCTCAATTTTTGTTGGCAGTTGCAGGAAATTTCCTAAATTTGCATAGAAGTATGGAAAAGCAGGAAAAGATAAAAGGGATTGTGCTGAGTGTTGTTAAATACTCCGACACCCACAGCGTAGTTACGCTCTATACTCCCGACCACGGGCGCCTGCCGGTACTGGCCCGTACGGGAGGAAAATCTCCCGGCGCGCGTGCTTTGAAGGCGCGTCTTCAGCCTCTGATGCAAATAGAAGCAGCAGTGAGCATAAAGAGCGGAAGAGAAGTGCAGAAACTTGGAAAATCCGCACTGCTGCATATAACTCCAACCCTGCTCTCTCATCCATATAAACACATCATCTCGGCTTTTATAGCCGACTTTCTCAATCGCTTGCTACGCGATGCTACACCCGACAGCGGGTTGTGGGAATATCTATCCGGAGCTCTCCGGGCTTTTGACGCCATGGAGAGAGGCATTGCCAATTTCCATATCGCGCTTCCAGCCTCGTTGGCGTATTTTGTCGGCATAGCCCCCGATATATCCGGATATGCGCCCGGTTACGTATTTGATATGCGAGCCGGCACATACCTTGATTATAATCCCGGCCATGCTGACGTGCTGACAGGCGACATGGCTAAAGCGCCTATATGGTTGAGTCGACTTAATATCATAAATTGTAAAGCGATAAGGCTATCTGGAAAGGAACGCTCGGAAATACTTGAAGGCCTGCTTCACTACTATAGCATCCACGTCCCCGGAATGGAGAATCTGCGCTCGGCCGATGTGCTCCGATCACTATTTATATAAAAAAGCATAGGCCACGCCAAAAAAATGACGTAGCCTTGTATTATACATAATAAGTTGTTTAGAAATTATCTTCCATCGGCATGAAGTGCTGATAAGGATGATAGCATGCCGGGCATTTTACGGGTGGTTCAACACCTTCGTATATATAACCACAAACGAGGCATTGCCATTTGATAGGTTTGTCACGTTTCCACATCGTGCCGGTCTCAATTCTGTTAAGAAGGGTGTTGAAGCGTTCACGATGATGATTTTCAATAGTGGCGATGGCGCGGAAACGCTCAGCAATCTCGGCAAAGCCTTCTTCTTCAGCATCCTTTGCAGAAGCAAGATATTGGTCTACACCTTCACGTTCCTCTTCCGAAGCAGCTACCTTAAGATTATCGGCAGTAGGACCGATAATGCCTGCATCTACACCGATCGGAGCAGTAGTAACACCACCCTCAGTAAGATATTTCAAAAAGATTTTGGCGTGATGAAGTTCATTGGCGGCAGTTTCATCAAAAATATTTGAAACCTGGAAATAGCTTTCCTTATTAGCCTGCTGCGCAAAGAATGTATAGCGAGTATAGGCTGTGGATTCAGATACGTATGCATTGGCAAGATTTACTTCTGTTTTTGTGCCTTTAAGAGATTTAGTGTTGTCCATAGTTGTGATTTAATAATTTGTTAGATTTATAAGATTAACACCGGCTGAGTAAAATAGTTCGCCGGAGGAGAGAATAAGGCGCAAAAAAAAGATTAATTGTCATCACGACAACTAATCCTCTAACCTTAAATCTAATACCATGAAAAACACAATGCAAAGATAATAACCAAGTCGCCATTTTGCAAATAATTCAGCAAAAAAACCGTCAGACTTAACTCAAATTAACTAAACAGAAGCATTTTAATCCTGAAAAAGAAGATATGTTAACTACTTGACAATAAAATACAAAGAAATGTAAATACAATATGGTCAAGTAGCTAACCGGTTGATCCAATCAATTTGTCTTTCACTCCTTGAAATGACCCCGGCAAAGGTTTCGAGAGTTACAATCACCAAATCAACAGATTTTCACTTGTTTTTCTTCCCTTCAAAAAAAATTAATAAAAGATAGTCAAAAAATTTGGTAGAAATAAAAATAAGTTGTAACTTTGCATCGCAAATCTCGGAGAGATGGCAGAGTGGTCGAATGCGGCGGTCTTGAAAACCGTTGAGGGTCA
>CAYNNV010000042.1:0-4173 GCA_964398625.1 uncultured Sangeribacter sp.
GGTGTGCTCCTCAAGGCCGCTCCGCAGACGATATCCAAAAAGTATGCGCTGGCTTACTGGGACGAGTTTGCAGAGATTTTCGGGATGCCTATGAGAGTGGCGCACACCACCTCAAGGGATGCCGCCGAGAGGGAGCGCATCAGCCGTGAGCTTAAAAACTCCGGCCGACAGCAGGTCGCTGTCGTACCGACCGACACTGAGATACAATTTGTGGAGAGCTCACGCGGCGACGCATACAACGTCTACAATCAGCGTGTAGCCCGGGCGAACTCGGAGATCTCTAAGCTCACGATCGGCCAGACAATGACGATCGAGGACGGATCATCGCTATCACAGTCAAAAACGCATCTGCAGGTGCTTGAAAACCTTGTGGAGGCCGACCGCGATATGTTGCGCGACATGATCAACAACCAGCTGATCCCGCGCATGATCAAAGACGGATTCCCACTCAAGGGATTGCACTTTGAATGGGACTATGCCGTGGACTACACGCCGGAGCAGCAGGTGGCCTACGAGACCATGATCGCCGACCGCTATGAGGTGGATCCGTCTTATTTCGCCGACAAATACGGTATGCCGGTCGGAGAGCGGCGCAAAACTCCTGCGCTACCGGCAAAGGAGTCTGAGAGCGAGATGATGCGTCTGCTCAAGGGTCTGGAGGGGGCGCTGAAAACCATAAGCACACAAAACACAGGTTCCGGTTTTTTCGACTGAGCCCCTCCGCCTATGAGGGGCTGCACCGCAGATATGCCCGGCTGCTCGACGGGATGCCGCTGGTAGAGTGCATGGCACTCGACAAGGGGGTAGGCAAAAAGCTCTCCGGCCTGTTCGACGGCATGATGGAGGCTGTCTACAAGACTCAGGGGGCGACATTCTCTATAGATCTGATCGCCGCGCCACAGGTGCAGGAGTTTATCGGTGCCCATGCTTCGGTGCTCGACTCATCCTTTGCCAAGGTCGAGATGTCTGAGGCGATGCGCCGCAGGCTGCAGAGGTCTGACTATATATTTTCAGGCCTCAAGACGTTCCACGAGTTAAATGAAGCATTCCCGTCGCTGGTTGATTCGAAGGGCAATCGAAAACCGTTCGAACAGTTCCTGATTGACGTTCGGAAGATCGACAAGACCTACAACCGCAACTATCTGCGGGCGGAGTATAACTTTGCCGTTGCATCGGCCGAGATGGCGGCGAAGTGGGAGCGGTTTGCCAAGGATGGCGACGACTACAACCTCCAGTACCGCACGGCGGCCGATGACCGTGTGCGCCCCGAGCACGCCCCGCTCCACATGGTCACGCTACCCATGTCCGATCCATTCTGGGCAGAGTATTGTCCGCCAAATGGATATGGGTGCAGATGTGACGCGGTGCAGGTGCGCAAGTCAAAATACCCGGTGACCGATCATGACGAGGCGATGGATTTAGGTGCACAGGCATTGCAGCGCGATAAAAAGGGGATATTCCACTTTAACCCGGGGATCGAGGGCAAGACGTTCCCTGACTATAACCCCTACACGATCTCGCGATGCCGCGACTGCGATATCGCAAAAGGCAAGCATAATAAATTTGTCAGCCATGTCCCGGACAATGAGCTGTGTGCGGCTTGTAAGATTGTCAGAGGAATGGATGGTTATTATTCCGTAGTCCCGACAAAAAGAGGCATCGTCAGGATTCACTCAAGGCACGGTGAAAAGGAGACGCCAGAGAATGTATCTATTGCCAAATACTTTGCTGAGAAGTATAATCATAAGATAGACTTATTGCCCATTGAAAACCGTCATCCTGACGCAGACTCCTACAATAGGACATTGGGCATCAAACAGGAATACAAACTTAGCAATGGATCAAAGAGCTCTATTGATAGTCGATTAAGAAAAGGAGCAACACAAGCTAATCATATTGTGCTCAAAATAGACAATGGTATTGATTTCTCAAAAATCTCCAATGCCATAAAAGGACGCGTATGTCAGTGTGATTTAATACAAAGCGTAACTGTTATCTATAACAATACGGATGTCACCTTGTCTCGTAGTCGAATAATATCAGATACATTTAGAATACAACAGGAAGACTTCAAATGAAATCTTCCTGAGGGAGGTTCAAGGCCTTACGGCTTAGATCCGATGCAAATATAACACAGTTAATCAGATTTCGGCTTATATTGACCAAAAAATACTGCAATTTTTTGCAAAGTAGGAAAATTTGCAGTTTTAAGCCTTATAGAGCAAAAGGGAGCCGCCAACCCGACAAGTTGACGGCTCCCGTTATTTCTGCGTCTCTACAGGCGCGATTTATTAAACATTCGCCGGGCGACGCACCGGTATGTCTCGATATTATCGATCAGCTGCTCATGGTTGTGGTTGGTCTGCGACGACTCTATATCGAGCTCGACAAACTTTTCACCGCTCAGCCCCATCACCGTCTCATGGATCTTGTCAAGCAGTCGGAACTGCTCAAGCTCACTCTCCGGATCCCAGTCGGTCACTACATGCAGATGGATTAAAGCCGGCGCCCGGTACTCCTCGCCCGGTATCCATTCCTTCCAGTCGAGATTGCCATACTCGACAAATACCGCCGGACGCTCCCATGGCGTCTCCTGCTCAATAAACTCTACATTGTGATTCCAGAGCCCCACCGTCTTGACTGCGCGCTCATGCAGCTCGTCATCTACCGCATCCTCGTCGTCAGGCAGTATGTAATACTCGCCGGCACCATTCACGCATAGTGCGCCGAGGCGCGCTTTCAGCTTTCTTAAAAATTCCTCTCTCATTGTAGTTTGCAATCATTCTTAAAATATTTCGCCACATTCTCACTGATGATCTCCTGCACCGCTTTGTCAACCTCCGGCGCGTTTCCAATAAACTGTCGCCGGGGCATTTTGATCTTGCTGCCGACCTTCATCAGTGCCATGTTGCGCCAAAACACGGCCTCGGTGGTCAGGCGCAAGTTGTACTTGTTGCGGCGGTACTCTCCGTTTTTCTTGCGGCCGAGACTGCCCTGAGCCTCGTAGTATTTGCGCCAGAAAAACTTGCGCATCTTTTCGGTCACCACTATCTCGCCACCTTCATTGTGGATTGCAGCCGCCGGATGATGCGAGTAAAACGTGACCTTATTTTCGCCGGCCTGACTCCCGATGCTATCCCTCAACCTTCCGCTATCGAGCAGGATATGCCCTCCGGAGCGCAGCGGGCTCTTGCGCCGCTGCCAAGGCCATGAGAAAAAAGCCTGTCGCTCAAAGTTCCTGTTAAACTCATCGCCAAGCTCCACCTGCACATCCTTGACAATGCGTTTGAGCATCCGCTGCATCTGATCGTCCATACTCCCCGCAGCCATACGTTTAGCCTCCCTGTGATAGTGACTGAACAATAATTGTGACAAGCACAACGCCTCCTATCGTCAGCGCAATCGCAGCCATGCCGAAGGCGAGCTCGGCAAGACCACCGTCTTTTTCGCTCTTTTCGCGGCCGGCAACCGTCCCATCCGACTTTGGGACATATCGTGCATCTTCGCTATCCGGAGTATCGATAGCGCGCGCCAGTCTATACCCTGTGTCAAACGCCCTCCTCCATATTTTCCACGCACGATACTTTACAAACGCAGGACTTCCTTCAAGGTTCTGCTCCTTTATAAACTCTATCCACGCTTCCTGTTCTTTATTCATCGCCTTCTCCGTTAAAATCATTATCTTTGTCATTAAGCTCGAAAAGACGAGGCACGTCAGACGCCGTAGCGGATTCTCCCACTCTCGCTGCGGCGTTTAACGTTCTGTAAAATGTCCGCTCGCTCATACAGTAAGCCGGATAAATATACCTGCGCCAGATCTCGATATTACTCAATCCCATCTTTGCGTATCTGTCATAAATCCGGTTTACATCTGCTACACGTTTGCGGTACATTGCGCCTCGCCTTTTCCGCATCCGTAAAAATTTAGTTAGTCAACATCCGTCATGCTCAGCGGTATGTATCGCCACTGTCCGTTTTTATCCTTGTACTGGGCGCGGATATACTTTTTGGAGATCGTCGGCTGATACGACTCCTCGATGATCTTCACGCCCTCGATAAACATCTCGTCACCGCTATCCTCGGCCATCTTGCGCAGCTGCAGCACGCGGCTCGCCTTGATATTGCCTTGTCCGTCCCGGCTCAACAGGCGCAGCACTGCGTTGACGAGTGCCT
>CAYNNV010000042.1:4273-14359 GCA_964398625.1 uncultured Sangeribacter sp.
TTCTTGCGCTGCTCCTTGCGCTCTGCTTCACGGCGCTTCTTCTCTCGCTCCGCCTTAAAAGCCTCATACTCTTTCCGCTCTTCGGCGGTCATTTCAACCTGTTCTGTCATCATTGCTGTATATGTGTTATATGTTAATCCAAAATAGAGCTCATCTCCGGGCCATACTCGGCCATGTCTGCCTCTCCACTCGCCCAATTACCGAGGTCACGCATAGACTCGATGTAGTCATCCTGCTCGAGGTCGCTTGTCAGCTCCTTTGCAAGCCGCTTTATGTCTTTAAGTGCTTCTTTCATGTTTTCAACTTCCTTTTGTGCCGGATCCTCCGGCAAGGTTTATTAGATATGCCATGTGATACTTTGCCGGAGGTGGTGTCGCCCATGAGCTCCGATGCACCCAACCTTTGCGCTTGATCGTCCTGAGCTTTGTCGCCAGAGCCGTCAGCTCATCGATCGACAGGCGGCCGAAATCTTTGCCGGTTACACGCGGGTGGCGGCAAAAGTCATTTATCTGCGCCCAGTCCGTCGTGTCCACCTCAAGCTCCTGCAGCAGCTTCAACACTACGCTACGCCGGTATTTAAGCTCCTTTGTGTCATTTACCAGCCCCTCAACGCCTGCACAGAGTGCATCATACTCAGCCCGGCGCATCTCCTTGAGGCTATCGGTGCGCCCGTTTGTGTATTGCCTCACAAACTCCCGGCGGCACTCCTCCGTATCGGCGTGCAACGTCAGCTGCCTGAACGCCACCCAAAACCGCCCGTAATTACTCACCTCCTGCGGCATAGGGCGACAATATATATTGACACTCAGAATAAAATATTCGTGCACTACATGTGATACGTTCTGCATCGACATTATCACGTGCTACGTCTTTAAGACAAATTCCTTTGAGCTCATCTGCCATTTTTTTTAATTCGTTTGGGATATAGCTACCTGCAAATCCAAATCGCGTTGTATAGCACCGTGTCTCCACTCCAGCTCTGACTTTTGTGGTTACTGTTACGTGTCCGACGCCAGTAACTGGAGTTCTTCCTTTTTTCTTTGCCATTACTTAAAATAGTGTTAATTGTCTATATACTGTGGCATAATAGATCCGGCAAGCATTACCGACCTGAGCCTTGTTTAACCCCTCAGCCCTTGTGGCCTCAAGGCTACGAATTCCCGCATAAAACGCTTCATGCTTATCACTCCACGCTACCGAGCTCCGCGACGGCCAACTCCCACGGTGCCCTGTGCGCGTCTCAAATATGGTGGATACATAATAACCGTCATTATCTTTAGCAATCAGCACAAGTGCAAGCGTACCGGCCGGAGAAGGAATCAGTATTGTCGTATGCTCAACGTAGACCCCTGTATGGTTGGGAGTAGACCGAGGCAGGTCCATCTGGGCAAACTCTGGTATTGTGCCCCCTTCAACTTGACCGCCATAGTTAAGTCTTATCCTCATTGTTATAAGGCTTCCAGTCCAACGTAACCACCGCAAACACCTCCCCGCTACCATCGCAGTCAGGGCATCGCCCCATGTAGGCTCCGCTTGCATCCTGTCGCCGGAAACCTCCCTGTCCATTGCAATAAGGGCATGCCACTGCCGACGTTCCAAACACCTCCTTGCGTATGCGCTGCGGAGGCTCAACCTCAATCATCGTTACTCGCTTACTCATATCACACTGTTTTATTAGATGTTCTGATTATACCTTCTTCCCATACCGGGTAATAGCTTCCCGGATTACCTGTAAATCGTCCCTGACAAAACGCCTTATAGCCTACTACCCTTATTTTTATTCCAGCCTTGAATTTCAAACGTGACGCCTGTCTGCCCGACGGCTCTCCTTTATACTCCTGAGAAATAAATATGAGCCCCTTCCCCGGGAAGCGTGCCCGCATCGCCCTAAACTGGTTATAGCTTATGTCGGCTTCCTGAAAGCTGTCGATGATCACATATTGTGGACTTTTTGGTTTGGCCAGTCTTTCCATCAGCTCATCAAAGGTGTCGTCGGTAATGACTCGGAACCGACCTTGAGCCTCGTTTAACTTAAACCGCTCAAGGCGTTCCTTGAACGACTGGCTTACTCCTTCCTCATAGGATCCATATAGCACCGTACCGTAATTTGTAAGCTCTTTAGCAAGCTGCATTACAAAGCTGCTCTTTCCGGAAGCGGACACCCCGCTTATAAACCACGTCTCATTTGTTGGGACAAGGCCAAAGGGTTGGCTCCATTTCTCGCCCCATGGGATAAGTTTGTAGGTCTTGTTAAGTACCTCTTTAGGACTATATGCTCGCTTGGCCATTTATTTATCCTGTCTCTTTAACTTCTCTATTTCGGTATAAACCCGTCGTAATCCTCCGCCGCTCTTACGGGCAATCTCTCCGGGGTCTGCCTCTTCCGGCGCGTTAATGGTAGCGACTATCCGGGCTTGTTCAAGCAAAAACCTTGATCGCTCCTTGCCATCATCAGGAGTCACTTTGCTATATCTGTCGCCATATCGGCTCAACATTTCGGTATAACCCACTTTCTTGCACTCGATAGAGCGGTTTATCTTTTCTTTCAGGCCATCGGCGCCCATCATATACCATGCGCAGCATCGTTCTGTCGCATTCCAGAGTGCTTTAAGCTCCAAAAATGCCTCATAGGTAAGATCACCGGCCTCATCAAGGATTATGATCGGTTTTTCGATTGACCGCAGATAATAGACCAGATCCTCATAGACGTCAGCATACCGCCCTTTGCTGTCCACACCAAACTCTCCGGCGATCTTACGCACGAGCTTGAGTTTGGTCTTGACCTGTGAGCAATCGATATAGACTGCATTGGGATGTGTGGCCACATAGTGTCTGGCGGTAAATGTTTTGCCGATATTAGGCAGATCACACATGATACCGCTGAGACTACCGCTCTGGCACACCTCAAGCTGAGCGGTTATGTACTGGTAGGTCGGCGTCTTGGCTGCCTTCCATTCAATCTCTCCACGTAGCCCGACATTAAGTTTGCGGGCTATGGTGATCCAGTTGGCATCACTGAGCATCCGGTCGGTCTGACCGTTTTTTATTGCACTATACACCGAGGTAGTAATACCCAGCGATGCGGCGTGTTTTGCGTCACTCGGATAGTTGGCGCGGTTGGATTTGATCGCCGAGAGGATCCTGTTCTTTATGTCTGTTGTAATCATGTTCGATCGGTTTTATAATGCTGTTCAAATATCGGCAGCGGCTCTTGCCGCATAGTCATCGGTAAAGCTGTAGTTATCCGTTTCAGGTTCATGCTGCGGTGTCACTGTAACCTCTTCGGGCGCATCATTCCACGCAGTGTCGGTACGTTTCATTACACCGACACGGTTGATTGCATTCTCGCTGACATACTTGTTGAATTGTGCGATCTTCTTACGTTGAGCAGTGAATACCTCCATGTCCTTTTCCGTCTGCTCCGCACGGGCTGTGCAGTACGTCCCCACATCCTCAAGCCGATCGATATACATGTCCCCTTGGTAGATATACATATCTGTGACATTCCCTTTTTCATCTGTCAGATAGTAGGCATCTACCTTATAATCGTTCGGGGCAAGCAGCCCCAGCACTTCGGTTTTGCTAAGCCACCAGTCTTTGCCGATCACTCGACAATAAGAATTGCGCCGGATGGTAGTGCATACCTTTTCCCCTACATAGCGGGCAATAGTCGCTTTGTCGAGAGGACGCAGTGTCGGATTAATATTTGCTACAAGCACGTCCCACCGGCTCATGCCCGGATATTTCTTTTGATTGGGATGGAGAGCATGGTTGTACTCTTCGATATCGCGCATATCATCGGCAATAAGCTCATCCCATGTGTAATAATCTTTGTCGACATAGGTGTTGTTAAACTCATCAAACACTTTCACGCTCTCAGTGCGGTATTTTGGATTCTTTGCATAAAAACGACCGATACCTATATGGTTGCGATGTTCAATACTCCGCTTTTTCGCGCCGTTGAATTGCTCCGCATGTTTTTCCTGTGAGTTCATAGGGGCGCAGAAACGCACAAAGGGGAACATCACTCCGGCACGCAAGAAAGAGTCCCGCCATTGGCTCATGAGGTGGTTCTCGACTTCGACCTCGGCCGGACAGCCCCAGCCATGACGGTCAAGCAGCCGGAACATATTGCGGAACATATCCACGACAAGATCGACGTTTTTGGTACGGTTATAGGCATACCCTATGCAGCATCCACTTGTCACATCGTAGGCGTAGTAAGCCTTCGGACGCAGTTTTGTATCCTTGAGCTTACGCGGCAGATCCCGGTCGTCAAACGATACTTTTGACAGAGAGAACTCACCATGGTGACGGTGCATGTGTGGCATCTGCTCGTGCATGAATGTTGTCGGACTGGTAAGTATGCGGTTTATCAAAATCTTGTTCTTAGGCTTGTTGAGGTAGTTGCTGATTGTTGTCTCGCTCAACTCTTTGGGGTTACCGTTTCTATCAGTAAAATCTTCCGGATCAAACATAACTCCGCTCTCCGGATCATATACATCAAGTTCACCGGTGACGAATGCGTTATAAAGCTCGAGTACGTTCGTATTCCACGGTTTGTTTTGCAGGGTAGCGATCCCGAGTATCAGACGCTCGGTCTTATGATCTACCTTGCGGGCTGACTGGTTGCCGTATTTGCCACTGACCAGACTCGCATAGCCATCATTTTTGTAAGCGTTAACCTTTTTGCGGAAGCGAAGCTCAGAAGCCGGGAGTGTATGTCCGAATTGACGACGGAGGGTCTCTATGGCCGTGGTCATCATGCCCCAGTTGTATCTGCTGCCAAAAAGTTTTTGAGCAGTGGCCGCGCGATCATACAGGCGGATACAGGTGTTGAGTACCGAGGCGTTAATTACACACTCTTTAGCTTTCTCTGCCGTAAGTTGCACACCGCAGTTATCTTTATCAAAAAAATATGCGTTGGCAACCTGATCGACTTTGTAGTTGTTTCTGATCCATTCCTCGAGACGTACCTGAACGCCTCCGGGATACATTTGGTCAACTTTCTCTTTTAATGTAGTCGGCAGAGTATCGACAGCTATTAGGGCATAATTACCTTGCCCTTTTCCTTGACGCAAAACTTCTATACGTTTCCTTTGGACAGATTTATCATAACTACTACGAGTCATAATACCTCCATCAATAAGATCACGCATAGAAATGCCAAGTCTGCCGCCGTAATATTCCATAATATCTCTTTCGCTTTTCAGCTCAATGCTATCGCACGTTTCTGGATATCCTTCATGTCGGCAACCCTTACCGAGTGATACTCGGCAACAGTCTTACCCTTATACAGCAGGATACCTTCTCCCGATGTTTTATTGATCTCAAGCTGCGCACCATTCGGGAAAAGCTGATGAATTGTCCCGTTGCAGTCAAACAGACATTCCATTTCGTCCACAACCACATGCACGCGGCAGCCGTTCTTTTTAGCTGCTATGCGTATGCGTCGGGCAAGACCTGACTCAGACCGGAAGCTGAGAGCCTCGCGTATCATCCGGTCTGTGCAGCCAAACACTTTCATCAGATGCTCGCGTTGTTCCTTACTGGCAAGTAAAAAGCGTTCCATTGTTTTATTCTTTGAAACCTAATTTATTAAGTACATCGTTCATCTCGTCGAGAGCCCGCTGCAGACCCGCTTGACCGCTTTTAAGCACCTGATACACCGACAACGCCTCAAGCTGGTCGGCCTCCATCTCCTCCTCGAACTTCGACAACACTTCATCAGCGTCTGCGGTGAGCTTCAGGATCATGCCGGTCATTTCCATGACCAACCGTCCCGCAGCTTTCTCTGTCTTTGTATGTGATTTTCTCATTTGTTGTGAATCTATTGTTTGTGAGGGTACCCGGACTCGAACCGGGGACTCCACCGTGGATTCCTGCATCCCACGGAGTGCTCTGCCTGCTGAGCTATACCCTCTGATCTCCTCCGGCTCGTATGACATAGCCGGAGGCATTAACCCAATATTGTTATCTCTAATTCTCACGTTTCCTGTCTCACGACAGAGGGATCCTCACGGACTACCCAATACGTTTCGCTTTTGATGAGTGATCGAAATAAGCTTTACCGCATGCTTGACGTGCAGCGTGAGAAGCTAATTCAAGCACCCGTCGAGCGGGATGATCTACTGGAAGAGCATCTGCAAGGCTTCTTGAACCAAGCAAGTCAATATCGTGACTACTCAGACTGTTGAAGCATGATGCAGAATCTCCGATTTGACCAGTTTTTGAGTCTTTGACCGTCCACAGGATTCCATCGACGAACCTATTTCCAGTTCCATCATGACGGAAATACACCCTGTCGATGCGCTCACGGAAACGGCGATCGCGCCACTCTCTAAATCGTTTAATCAGCTTTTTCATGTTCTCTTGTTTTAATCGTTAAACCACTTGTGCAAGCGGAGGGAGTCGAACCCTCACACGGAACAGCTGTATTACCGGTTTCCGCGACCTTTGCTAATGAGCTTCGCTTGCATGATTGGAGCTACCACCCTCCCGGGCATCACTCCTTGCAATGGAATCTAAAATTCAACCATCTCTTTTCTCTCTATTTGTTCCGGGCAAGGTTCTCACGGATTATCCTTACCCTTTTTAAGCACTTCATAAAGTGATTTGTAAAATTTTAGCAATCTCTGCTTAGCTTCACATTCAATCGAATGGGCAATGTTAACCATTGGGTTTGTATTGTTTCGAGACAGCGGTCGTTCAAGCAGATCCTCAATTATATTTGACATCTTGTACTCTAAAGCGTCCGTGGCTCCGCTGCAGTCCAAGTCTCTAAGCCTCTCAATCAACCCACCAAGTGCATTTTGCTCAAATACCATTGCGTACATGGTTTCCGAGTATTCCCTAAAGAACCCTAAATAGTCCTCATTCATGCGTGCTGCAGCACGACTCAGGTAGTTGGCATTATCACCCATACGAGATCTGATCATTTCGATCACCCTCTTTAAAGGTTTATTAATTATTATATTATCCATTCTCTTATTCCTTATTTTCTATCCTAACCTTATATCCTCTATTTTCAAGAGCATTTAACACTTCGATCAAGTCTGCATTATCAACCGGAAACACAACGAGCTCATTGGGTTCGCATGTTGGCCATGCTTTTAGATGCGAGTATTGGCTTATCTGATCAGCTAATACCTTGGCCGCATCCTTGGCTGCAGCAACCGGAGCTATCCCAAATACACACACATTAACTTTATTACTGGGGTCAGCCTCAAATATGCTAAGCAACCATGTGAGATGACTCAGTTTATTAATGGCTGCCATAAGAGCCATCGAACCTTGAGCCCTGTCAAGGGTCTTTTTTGCATTACTTATTGCGAGGATCACCTCTTCCTTCGTTTTCATATCTTTATTTTTTCTTGGTTCCGGGGCAAGGTCATCACCCTCGCCCCGGTGCGTCACCCCGCTTGCTTAGGACTGGCGACGCAGTTTCAACTTGTCAAATTCCCGCTTTTTTGTATCTTTAGGGCGGTGTTCCATCTGGAATGCGATGCAAATATAAACAAAACGAGAATATATATCCAAACAAAATGAGAATATTTTTCTCAAAAAGAATAAACGACCGGTTGCTATGACAAAGAGTGATATATTGATAGCGCTTATAAAGCACTATACAAATGGTAATAAAGCTAAATTTGCTACAAAGATCGGTATTTCAGCACAAGGTCTTAGTACATGGATCGCACGTAACACTTTTGACGTGGATTTGATATACTCGAAATGCGAAGGAGTCTCTGCCGAATGGCTCCTGTCAGGAGAAGGCAATATGCTTATGTGTAAGCCGAGAACCTCAAACAATATTGACATAATAAGAGCTTCCCAAGAAGAGAATATTGAAGATTTACACATGGAAACTCGTCCCCGAATCCCATTTGAGGCAGCTGCTGGCAGTTTGTCAATTCTAACAGACTCTGCTTCATTAAATGATTGTGAGCAAATACCTTTAATCCCAACATTACCCACATACGATTTCACTATTATTGCACGAGGGACTTCAATGGAACCCGATATATATTCTGGCGATGAACTTGCATGTAGGATAATTAACAACTCTTCATTTATTCAGTGGGGTCGTATCCATGTGATTGATGGAGGGGCGCAGGGAATAGTTGTTAAACAACTATATGATGGTGGAGATAGTATCATTTGTAGGTCGCTAAACAATAGATATCATGATTTTCTTATACCTAAAGAGGAGGTTCGACATCTTGCACTTGTGATAGGTCTTATCAGACAATTTTAGTAACATCTATTATTATAAAATCTGATTATTATGAAGTTAATAATATATCTTATTGTCATAATTTTTAAAGGTGTTCAGAAATTAGTTAGTTTCTTGTATAGCCTTATATTCAAGAAAGCCAAAAGGGCAAAAAAACATTATTCTCGTCCTTATTCAACACAATACACTCCGGCTCGTTTGTCTAACATAACACCGACCACATTTGTACCTTCAAAATCTCCACATGTGGTTGACAGAAAAAATGGGATCTCTACATATTTAGTTAAAGAAGCAGACAGAACAACGCTTCATGTTTCAATCAACCCCGAAATTTTGCAATTAAAATCTAAGCAACCTTATCCTCGGAGATACGAAACAAAAAAAGATCGCCAAAGAGAGTTTAAATATAAAAAGAGAAAACAACGCGACTGCCGGTGGGCAATAATGCGAATGTTTATTATCTACGATACACTGCTAAACAGTGAAAATATATATGACATAAAAAAGGAATTGGAGTCTAAAGCATTTATTCAAGACTTAGTATTTGACAACTCTGGAGAATATAAAATAAGACAGAAAGACATAAAGATCGCCATTAGATTTATGAAAATTAAAATTGCTAACGGGGAATGCGATGGCGATACAAATCAGCTCACATTAAATAAATTCTATCAATTACAACAGTTGAATCTTGCTCCATTCATTATTAATGCGTATAACAATTTGGAGTATGAGTGGGATAGGTATTACAATAAAATAAAAACAGATAGAAAACGTGTTGAACGTTTAGAGTACTATCTCGAAACACTTGATAAAGATCTAAGCAATCACAATATAACACAGTACCATGATGTAATATCCACTCAGTTACAATTAAAGCAAAAGTACATTAAGATACTCAAATCAATACAACGCCCCACACCTTGATATTTTGCTGTATCATATAATCCACTGATACACATTTACCTTCATTGTATCATGCCGCTATTTGCATGGTATTTTCCCCTATTTGAAACGCCATTTTAAGGGGTCTATCTAAAAAAGTCGGTATTTTTCCACCCCTCTACCCCCCCCCTTGAAACCCTAAAAGTGTCCGTCTTTCTTTCATAAGATGTCCGTCTTAGTGCGCGTCCGATTTATACAAAATGTCCGTCTTATGTGTCCGTCTTAATGTCCGTCTTAGTCAAAAAGTGGAGTTTTAACACATGAAATAAGGGAGCACAATGGCTCCCTATTCAACTCTTGATCGGCATTTGATTAGATGCCGTAAAATCGCCGTTATTTCGCTATTCTAAGCGATCCTCACCGTCGCCCTTACGATGACTTCCTATTAGTGTGGATTGCTTGATTATAGCTGTTTTAGTGACACCAGTGCCGCTACCTGAGGCACTGGTGCATCGCGCCCATTAGCACCTACCATGCGTCATGTAGCCCGCACGATCCATCCATGTAAAGTTTTTGATCGATCGCGACTCAAAATTCAGTCTAAACGTAAACCAAACGTAAACTCGCGTAAGGTTTCGATACGCTTCGTTTTATTTTGTCCGTCTTTCGATATTCTCCTTAAATGCTTGACACAAAACGCAATCAAGCACATTTTACGCCGTAATCAAATTATACGCTTCGTTTTGTGCCCGGTAATCATATATTCCCAAAGACAACGCAAAACACGGCATAGTGTCCTCCACGCCTCCATCTCCCTCCACCAATCCCTCCGAAATCTCTGAGCCCTACAATCTCTCCGAGCCCTCCGAATCTCCCCGCGTCCTCCGAGACCTCTGAATCCCCCCTCTTCGTACGGACGTTCCATGGAGCACTGGTGTCCCAATAAAAAATTAACATATTATTCT
>CAYNNV010000043.1:0-14298 GCA_964398625.1 uncultured Sangeribacter sp.
GCGTGATTTTGCTTCAAACTATCTACAGAGCCTTGAGCCCAACGCGATAGTATTCTGCAACGGCGACAACGATACCTTCCCTCTTTGGTATGCACAAGAAGTGGAAGGAATACGCCCGGATGTGAAAATCATAAATCTCTCGTACCTCAGCTCCGACTGGTATGCCAATCAAGCTCTCATGCAGAGCTATGATGCCAAGCCCGTTAAGATGACGGCTACGCCAAAGGATTATGCCTATAGTCTGCGCGATGTCACCATTGTTCGCTCAGATGAAAGTGCTCCCATCAACCTGCTTGACGCTCTCAAAAAGATTTATGCCGGCAATGGAATAGATAAATATGGCTACGTCACTTTTGACTCCCGCAATGTCTATATTCCTGTTGATAAGAAAGCCGTGCTCGCCCGCGGTCTCGTAGCTGCTGAAGACAGCGCCAAGATTGTTGACCGCATTGAAATAGACCTCATGCAGCCTTCCGTGGCAAGCAAGGGTTATGTATCTCTCGGGGAGCTGCTGATGCTCGACATCATAGCTACAAATGCTGCAAACGGATGGGAAAGACCTATATACTGGGCTTCAACTGTGGGCGATGAATATCACCTCGGTCTCACTCCCTACGTACGCTCGGTGGGTATGGTAGATCAGCTCGTACCGACAAAGAATGTTGACAAGGCCACCCGCACCGACCGAGCCTACGATGTAGTAACCCGCAAATATCGTTGGGGAGGACTTGATCTTCCCGCCGGATCACGCTTCCCCTATCTTGACGAGACATCAACGCGTATGCTTTCCGCTACCCGCTCATCGATGCTCTCCACTGCTTCGCAACTGATGATTGAGGGTGAAGCCTACGCCGATGCAGGAGATAAGGTAAAGGCCTTGCAAGCCTTCAAGAAAGCACTCGCAGTGGTCAATCTCATTGAGAACAAACTCCCGCAGGCAGCCCGCCCCTACGAGCTTCAGCTCGGCCCGGATATAGCTCGCATTTACTGTATGCTCGGTGAGCCTCAGCGCCTTAATGATAAGAAGCTTATATCCAAGGGCCTGGGAATTTACCGAGAACTCATAGCCCGCTATGCAGCCTACGTGCGCTACCAGCAACAGATGGCTATGGAATTCGGTCCGTACGCTTCATTCACTTTCGAGACGCAGCTTGTGCCCTACAGATTCTACTCTCTCGTAGAAGATTTTGAAAAGTATGGTGGAAAGCGCACTGATATTGATAAATACCTCAAAGGACTTGACCTCGAAAGCCTCAAAAACAACAGTCATAACTTCGATGCCTCCCTCTCAATGCCGGCATACGATGACAGCTATCTCTCGCAATTTGCTGCCATGGCTCGCATTGTAGGTGAGCTTCAAGGGCTTTCGCCCGAAGAATATGCAAAGGCCGACGAGCAGTGGCGCTTCTACGACTCTGTACTGTATGAATTCATCCTCAATCCCGGTGAGCTTGGCCTCACCTCAGAGCAGCTTCTCGAGCTTGAAGAGGTGAAAAACATAGACCTGCAACGCTCCAAACGCCTGCTTGAAGAATATAAGCGCAAAAATCCGGATAAGCTCCGGTAAAATAACTGAGGCAATGCTTATAGAGCAACCACCGCGAATATTCCGCTCTCTCTTCTGCGGCGCCCTGTTCCGACCCGCAGGAGAGGAGCGACGGGTATTCATCACCTTCGACGACGGGCCTGTGCCTGAAGCGACTCCCTTCGTTCTCGCCGAGCTGAAAAAGCGAGACATTAAGGCCACTTTCTTCATGGTGGGTGATAATGCGCGCAGGTATCCTCACCTGGTGGAAGAAGTCAGAAAAGCGGGCCACTGCATAGGGAATCACTCCATGCATCACCTGCAGGGACTCAAAACTCCGACTCAAAGATTTTTGGCCGATATAGAAGAGGCTGACGCTTACCTTGCTTCACCATGGTTTCGCCCTCCACACGGCCTTATGCGCCCGGCTCAGCTGCGGCGCGTGAGGGAGAAGTACCGAGTAGTAATGTATGATCTTGTGACGCGCGACTATTCCCGTCGCCTCTCGGCAGCGGACGTGGTGAACAATGTGAGACGCTTCGTTCGCCCCGGCTCAATCATAGTGTTTCACGACTCGGTGAAAGCTCTACCGCGCATGCAGTCGGCGCTCCCGGAAGCACTTGATATGCTTGCCCGGCAAGGCTACTCATTCGCAACTCTTGATGATCTGTCGGACTACGACAAACCTCAATCCTAACTCCCAAACTGATATGCCATTATCCGCTCCTAAGAAAGTGCTGATTACAGGTGCCGGCGGTTTTGCCGGCGGTTTCCTGGCCGCAGAAGCCCTCCGCAGAGGCTATGACGTGACCTGCGCCGTGCGCGAATCTACTTCACGCAAATATCTGACCGACCCGCGTCTGAAATTCCTTATCCTTGACTTTGACACTCCCGGAGCCCTGTCCCGACAACTGGCAGATGCTCTACCCGAAGGGGAGAAATGGGATTGGATCGTATATAATCTCGGAGCCACCAAATGTCTGAATTTCGCTGACTTCAACAGAATAAACTATGAATATCTGCGCAACTTCACCTCAGCACTTCAGAGCACCGGCAAGGAGCCGGAAAGACTCCTGTATATGAGCAGCCTGAGCGTGATGGGACCGGGCGATGAGAAAAATTATACTCCTATATCAACTGCCGATATACCTCAGCCAAACACCCGCTACGGTGCTTCAAAACTCAAGGCCGAAATGTGGCTTGCCACATGCCCTATACCCTCAATCATATTCCGCTCAACGGGAATATACGGGCCAAGGGAAAAAGATTACTTCCTGATGTTCAAGAGCATATCCAAAGGCTGGGATTTCTCTGTAGGAATGCGACGCCAGCAGCTCACTTTCATCTACGTGGAAGATCTGGCGAGAGCCGTATTCGATGCGCTTGAAAATTCACCTGTGCCGGCCACTTACATCATCTCTGAACCGCGGGCATATACTCAGAAGGAATTCCGTAATCTTTCGCGGCGCGCTCTCGGCAAGAAACTGGTGGTGCCTGTCAAGGCTCCCCTTTGGATTCTGAAATGCGTAAGTACCGTTGCTCAAAAGATTGGAGTGGCGCGCGGAAAACCCTCAACTCTTAACCGCGACAAATACAATATAATGAAGCAGCGCAATTGGCGCGCCGACATCACCGATGCCCGGAAAGGATTCGGATTTTCCCCTAAAATATCTCTTGAGGAGGGGATTAACAGGAGTATCGTATGGTATCGCAAGGAGGGGTGGCTATGATTCTTCTTCAGCAAGCAATAGAGCCGACGATGACTGACGCCGCCACCGACACGGTGGCTCGCCCTGACAGTATTGTGGAGAAAGCTCTACACTCTGCTCTTGTGGTGGAGCGACCAACCGGAGGGCGTCCGGGAGGCGAGCGCCCCGACTTCACGGGAGCTGCTTCATGGGTGATGTTGCTCATCATAGCGCTCTTCTGCTTTCTGTGCATGAAGTATAGCGCCGGATTTGTATATTTCCGCTCACTGATTCGCCAGGTGGTATCATCTCGCGTAAGAGAAAATCTATTTGACGATACTGTGCGCGAGACTCTTTTTATCATCATCCTGAATCTGCTGGGAGCTGTGGCCGGAGGCATGCTATTGTATTACGCCTCACCATGCGCCACCACTTCCTCAGCATCGTCAGGCACGGCCGGATGTATACTTGCCGCATGCGTATATGCCCTTCTTATGCCGGTTGTATATATAGTCTGCGGCACAGTATTTGCCGACTTCCGCTCAGCCACCATTTGGGCAAGAGGCGCTATTGCCGGAGGAGCACTCCTCGGACCGGCGCTTACTCTCGCCGCCGTGCCGGCACTTTTCAATCCCGCATGGAGATCAGGACTGGTCATTTTTGGAATTGTGGCTCTGATTTTGGTGAAATTAGCGTTCATCTCTAAGAGTTTTCGCATTTTCTTCTCCAATTTTTCCTCTTGGTTGCTTTTTTTGTACTACCTTTGCATCGTAGAAGCCATACCATTGATTCTCACGTGCGCATGGGGATGGCACTTCTGCTGTGCGTGAGGCCTCATAAGTATTTTTGCAAGATATGGAAATCAAGAAAATTTTAGTTTCCCAGCCTCGTCCCTCGTCGGATAAATCTCCTTACTTCGACATTGAGAAAAAATACGGCGTGGAGATCACGTTCCGCCCGTTTATTAAGGTGGAAGGCCTCTCTGCCAAAGAGTTCCGCCAGCAAAAAATCAATATTTCGGACTTTACGGCAGTGATATTCACTTCACGCGCCGCTATCGACCATTACTTCCATCTATGCGAAGAGCTTCGCTTCGCCGTGCCCGACACGATGAAGTATTTCTGCACTACTGAATCTATAGCTCATTACCTCCAGAAGTATATTGTTTACCGTAAGCGCAAGATATTCTTCGGCACAACCGGTAAGCTTGATGATCCTCATCTGATTCAGGCTTTCAATAAAAATGTCAAGGAGAAATTTATCTATCCTATATCCGACGTACAGATTGAAGACCTTCCCGGATTTGAGGCCGCTAAAATCAAGTATACCAAGGCAGTGATGTATCGCACCGTAAGCAATAACTTCTCCAATTCCGAGCCTTTTGATTACGATGTGCTTATCTTCTTTTCTCCTGCCGGTATCAACTCCCTGCTTAAGAACTTCCCTGACTTCGACCAGAAGAAAAATAATGTGCACATCGGGTGTCTCGGTCCTACCACGGCAAAGGCCATTGAGGAAGCCGGACTGCATCTTGATTTCTCCGCGCCTACTCCTGCCACTCCAAGCATCACTTCAGCTCTTGAGGCTTTTCTGAAAGAGGCTGAAAAGAAAGACTGAAAAGCTTGGCCTACAGTCATTTATGAAAAATTACGACGCTGCTTCTATAGCCTCTCTTTATCTGCGTGAGACTGAGTTTGCCTCACTCATGCAGAAGCGCATTCATAACGTCCTGCTCATCGCCACTCCCTATGATGCCTTTATGATGGAGGAAGACGGCCGCGTAGAGGAGCAGGTCTACTTTGAATACCACAGCCTTAATCTTTCCTCCCCGCCAAGATTCACAAAGGCTGCAAACTACGAGGAAGCATCCCGCCTGCTTGCAGAAAATCCCTTTGACTTAATCATTGCGATGCCCGGCGTAGACATTTCCGAGACTTTCATTCGGGCACGCGAAATCGACGCTCTATATCCCGAAATACCCTTCGTGGTGCTTACCCCTTTCTCCAAAGAGGTGCGCCGCAGAATAGCTGATGAAGATCTTTCCGGTGTGGACTACGTATTCTCCTGGCTCGGTGATGTTGACCTCATATTAGCTATTATAAAGCTCATTGAAGACAATATGAACGCCGACCATGATATTCTCGGCGTAGGCGTTCAGGCCGTACTACTTATAGAAGACTCTATACGATTCTATTCAGCTATCCTGCCTCATCTATTCAAATTCTTGCTTAGGCAGAGCACAACTTTCGCTACCGAAGCTCTCAACGAGCACGAGCGAATGCTCCGAATGAGAGGGCGCCCGAAGGTGCTTCTTGCCCGCGACTATGAGGAAGCACAGGCTATATACAGCAAATACGGTGACCAGATGCTCGGCATTGTTTCCGATGTAAGATTTCCGATCGCAGGGAAAAAAGACCCTGCGGCCGGGCTGAAGTTCGCCGCTGCAGTGCATGAAAAAGACCCTTATCTCACATTTATCTTCGAGAGTGCCGAGGCAGAAAACCGCGAGCACGTAGATAAGCTTGACGGCATATTCCTTGACAAGAATTCAAAGACACTCCCACAGGATCTGCGGAGAGCTGTTCGCGATAATTTAGGATTCGGCCCGTTTATTGTCAAGAATCCCGACAACGGAGTTGAGATAATGCGCATTGAGTCGCTTAAGGATCTGCAACACAAAATATTCGATATACCCGACGATGCTCTTTTCGCCCATTGCTCAAAAAATGACTTCTCCCGATGGCTATATTCCCGCGCACTCTTCCCCATAGCCGAGGCCATTAGAGCATACCGATTCACAGATATGAGTCAGGCTCCACAGGTGCGCCGCCTTATCTTCGACACTATTGTGAAGTACCGACGTATGAAAAACCGTGGCGTAGTAGCTCTGTTCCGGCGAGATCGCTTCGACCGATATTCCAACTTTGCAAGAATCGGAAGCGGCTCAATGGGAGGCAAGGGGCGTGGCCTCGCTTTCATTGACTCAATTCTCAAGCGGCATCCGGAGGCTGAAGATTTCCAAGGGGCTAATATCACTATCCCGCGAACCATCGTCATATGCACTGATATCTTCGATAAGTTTATGGAGATAAACAATTTATATCCCCTTGCCTTATCGTCGGCACCTGACAGCGAGATTCTCGCTGCTTTTCTCGCCGCTAAACTGCCGATGGCGCTGATTCGCGATTTCGATGCTTTGCTGAAGGTGGTCGACAAGCCGCTGGCCGTGCGCTCATCAAGTCTGCTCGAAGACTCTCATTATCAACCTTTCGCAGGAGTATACAGCACTTACATGGTGCCTTTTACCGAAGACTCCGAGAGTATGAAAGAGATGCTCGCTAATGCCGTAAAGGGGGTATATGCTTCTGTATTCTTCGCTGAATCAAAGGCATACATGAATGCTACGCAAAATGTAATTGATCAGGAAAAGATGGCCGTCATTCTTCAGGAAGTGGCAGGTGAGCAAAACGGCGAACTTTATTTCCCCTCTCTCTCCGGTGTGGGACGCTCTATAAATTACTATCCAATCGGCGACGAAGTACCTGATGAAGGTGTGGCGGAAATTGCTGCCGGACTCGGTAAATATATCGTTGACGGCGACCGCGCTCTCCGATTCTCTCCCGCACACCCCAACAAGGTGCTCCAGACCTCTACACTGCGCCTTGCTCTGCGCGACACTCAGACCTATATATATGCCCTCCCCAAGACCCATGCTTCTGTAGCTGACTTTTCAACTAACGACAGCTTCAACATTCTCAAGGTGCCTCTGGCCGACGTGGTTAATGCTCCCGCCCTGCGCTTTGACCTCTCCACTTACGATATGGAGAACGGAGTGATCCGTGATTATATAGCACCTAAAGGACGCAAGCTACTCACCTTTAACAATATCCTCAAAAATGGAGTTTTTCCCCTTGCACGTGCAGTAGAATTCATGCTCCGCACAGGACAGTATGAGATGGGACGCCCCGTGGAAATTGAGTTTGCCGCCAATATCTCCACCAATGCCAATACTCTCACTCATGACAAAGGCACTATTTACTGGCTTCAGATTCGCCCTATTGTCGACCGCAAGGAAATGCTTGACGATTCTCTTCTTGACATCCCTGACACAGACCTGATCCTGCGCTCCGATACCGCACTCGGCCACGGACTCATGGATGGCGTTAAGACAGTAGTATATCTAAAGCCCGCTACTTTCGATTCATCTCGCAATCAGGAAGTAGCTCAAAAAATTGAGGAAATCAACGCGCGCCTCGTAGAGCAACAACGCCCTTACGTACTCATTGGACCCGGACGATGGGGTTCGTCTGATTCCGCCCTTGGCGTGCCGGTGAAGTGGGCTCAGATTGCCGGAGCTAAAGTGATAGCAGAGACTACACTGCCCGGATATTCCATTGAACCTTCGCAAGGCACACATTTTTTCCAGAATCTTACATCCTTCGGAGTGGCTTACTTCACTATTGACCCTGTAAACGGAAAGGGTATTGCTAACTTTGATTATCTTGATTCTCTCCCCGCAGAGTATGAAGATGATGCCCTGAGAGTAGTGAGATTTGAAGAACCGATGGAGATAGCCGTCAATGGCCGGAAGTCAAGGGGTATCGTCACCAAGCCCGGCATTATTGCCGTTGCTCCCGAAACCTCGGTTGAAGAATGACGCCTCTTAAGATATTCCTTCACCCCATACGGGCCGCCGAAGCACTTGCCCACGCAGAAGAGATGCTGGCTTCCGAACGCACCGGGCGGAAGGAGGCACGGATTGCTGCGGCTTTGGCTATGCGCTCTGCCGGCAACGATGCGAAACGCCTTGACAAGGCTCTTGCAGATATATCTTCCCTCTCCGCGCGCCTTGAAGAAAGTGCAGCCCGCATTGCACTGTTGGAGGCTCAATGCGCCGAAATCAACGAAATGCGCAAATGCCTTGACCTTGCCGAGCGCAATATAAAAAAGGTAAAGAGAATGAGGGAAAAATACGAAGAGCGAATCCGCACTCTCGAAAGACGCCTCGAAGCCGCCAATGCTTCCCTTCGACAGAATAATCGACGCACATTTGCTGATGAAGATGATATGGATTTATCAGATGATATGCCTTCCTCAACAGCCCGCAACAGCCAATTCTCACCTATGAAAAGAACCACTGTACAAAAAGACTCTAACGCCGCTGATACAGATTCTTCTCAAGGCGACTGGCTGGAGTCGCTTCCCGCTTTTTGAGCCTTAGTTGGCCTGTTAATCTTTCTTACAAAGCTATTTTAACTCTCCTTAACATTTAACTGCAAGCTTTTGGCAGCTTGCGGTCATAATTTTGCAGTGTCAAAAGGCAAAACCGCCACTTGATTATTTTAAAACATTCAACTCAAGCAAAATTATGAAAACATCAACCTCACTCAAATGCGCCTCCCGCAAGTCCCGCGCCTGCCGCCCGCTACTTACAATATCACCTTCGCTTCTTGCTCTCTATCTCTGCGGCCTGACCCTCGTTGTGCTGTGTATGCGCAGCATCTTCTGATGAAGAAAACTGTAATTAACCTTTTGTTTAATCCTTTACTTATTACGGTTATGATACTTCTTATCTTAGTATTTCTTACTTATCTCGGAAAAGTAATATCTGAAATCACCGGTTTTAGTGACAGAAGAAGGCGCTGGTAATCATCTCAGATGCCAATTATATTTCTGACCACCACCCAGGCTGCCACCGCCACTCCGGTCAATATCACTACCGGAGTGGAAAAAGTGGCTTCGTAGAGTGCCGGCTTGCGCTTCCGCAGAATCTCCACTATAGCGAACCATATTATTATAGGCAATGCACAAAGTACGAAACCGTTGCTCCTGAAGGCCTCAGCCAATTCTCCGTGGAATAGATGGTTCAGCATACGCTGAAGCCCGCAGCCCGGGCATTGCAGCCCGGTAAGCAGTTTAAAGTAGCAGCGCGGATAAAACCCCGACTCCGGACTCACTGTAGCGTAGAAAATCACTACCGCTGCTGACAAGGCTATTATGCCTACTGCTATCAGAGCGCGTCGCAGGGTAGCATTCATAGCCCTATTGCGTTCTGGAGAAGCTTAAGAGGAAGTGTAAAGCTCATGGCAAGTACTCCTAAACAGAACGATACTATGATCCATATCTCCGCCTGACGCGATGCCCTTCGCGCCCCGGCCTTGTCACCGGCATACCATCGTGAATTCACCTTTGCTGAAAATAATATTGCCACTATGCCGGGCACAAAGCAGCAGCACAGCGTGCAGAGCACCGACAGCAACAGATAGTTGGAAGGAATCACATCATCTTCAGCCGAGACTTCTCCCACAGCAGTTGGAATCGGCGGCTGACTTTCCGCCACTTTGCCCCCCGGAGGCGGAAGTATGCTCATTCTTTCACGACGCGCAGCCTCTTCGTCAGGATCATACTTTATCTTCAGGCGCTCTGCCCAAGCCTCGTTGACTGCCGGCGGCTCATCAGTCGAATTCTCAGTAGGTATTTCCGGTGGTGTCTCTGCATCGTTTGCGTCATATTCCTCAAGGCGCTCTATTACTCTCATCACCGCGCGAGGATAGAGATCGTATTCCACGGGATGAATCTTAGCTTCCAATGTCTCGGCAGTATCTTCAGGAGTAACCTCGACTCGTTGCTGAAGCACTATCTCTCCTCCGTCAATCTCTTCGGTGACATAATGAACTGTGACGCCGCTCTCTTTCTCTCCGGCTGCAATCACCGCCTCATGAACGTGATGTCCGTACATCCCCTTTCCTCCGTAAGCCGGAAGCAGTGAGGGGTGAATATTGATAATACGCCCGCTGAATGCCGATATAATCACCGGACTGACAAAATGCATAAATCCGGCCAATACCACAAGCCCTATATCGTGGGCACGAAGTATCTCAACTATTTTCTCAGGCTCCTCATCCCATACACTATTCGGCACATATTGAACCGCAACCCCAAGTGATTCCATACGGACATATACACCGGCATTCTTGCGGTTACACAATACGAGTGATATCCGTGCTCGGCTGCCGTTATTGAAAAGACGGGCAAGATTTTCGGCATTTGTGCCGGAGCCCGATGCGAAAACTGCTATGTTTATCATAATCTGAATCTCTTTTTCGGTGATAAGTCTGTTATACCTGCTGCATTTCCACAAGGCGTCGGTAGTGTCCGCCAAGTGCCATTAGCTCATCGTGCGTGCCACGCTCTATAATCCGTCCTTCGTGCATCACACAGATAAGGTCAGCATCTGTGATTGTTGACAGGCGATGGGCTATCATAATAGTGGTGCGGTCTTTCATCAGGCGTTCCAGCGCCTCCTGTACCAAGCGCTCACTTTCGGTATCAAGCGCGGAAGTAGCTTCGTCTAGTATCAGTATCGGCGGATTCTTGAGTATGGCCCTCGCTATGGATATGCGCTGACGCTGCCCTCCGGAAAGTTTACAGCCGCGGTCACCGATATTAGTAGCATACCCATCGGTTGTCTCCATTATAAAGTCGTGGGCGTTAGCTATGCGTGCCGCCTCCTCTACTTGCTGACGGGTAGCGTCCTCCACTCCGAAGGCAATGTTGTTGTAGAAACTGTCGTTGAAGAGTATAGCCTCCTGATTTACATTGCCTATCATATCACGCAAGTCAACCACTCTGTAGTCACGCACATCGATGCCGTCTACCTTCACGCTTCCGCTCTCCACATCCCAAAAACGGGGGATGAGGTCGGCAAGTGTAGACTTGCCCGAGCCGGACTGCCCTACTATGGCCACCTTCTGTCCGGGCTTGACGCTGAGGTTGATGTCGCGAAGCACTTCTTTGTCGGATATATATCTGAAATTAACGTTGTTGAAATCTATCGAAGCACCGTTTTTATGGTGCTGTTCCGGCTCCACCGGGTGCGCCGGATTAGTGATGGGATTCTCCGCTACCAGAACTTCTTCAATACGCGTCATTGAGGCCATACCTTTCTGTATAAAATAGGTGGCCTTGGAGAGATCCTTGGCAGGGTTGATGATGGAGTAGAATATCGTCATATAGAAAATAAACTGCGGAGCATCGATACCCCCTTTCCCGCCGAGAATAAGTGTGCCGCCAAACCACAGCACTATCGCGATCGCTATCGTACCAAGCAATTCGCTCATAGGGTGCGCAAGTGAGGTGCGACGGTTGATGGCGTTGGAGAGGCGGTAAAACTCCTCAGTCTGATTCGTAAATGTTGCATCCATCTTCTTCTCGGCATTGAAGGCTTTGATGATACGCAACCCCCCTATGGTCTCTTCAATTGTGGCAAGAATAGCACCCCACAATCGTTGCGCTGTAAGCGACTTTCTCTTGAGCTGCTTTCCCACAGTACCCATTACATATCCGGCTATCGGAAGCAGGACAAAGACAAAGGCCGTAAGTTGCCAGCTGACAAAGATCATAGTCCCGAGACATACTACTATCATTATGGGATTGCGGAATATCATGTCAAGACTCTGTATAAGCGCAATCTGGACTTCTGTCACATCGCCGGAGATTCGAGCCATCAGGTCGCCCTTCCTCTCGTTGGTAAAGAAGCCTATCGGAAGCTGTAGAATCTTGCGGTAAAGATCATTACGCAAGTCACGCACCACACCGTTGCTCATCGGGATAATCACATAAGACGAAGCATACTGTGTCCCTGTCTTTAGCAATGTCATCACTATCAGAACAGCGGCTAACAGAGCCAGCGTCACCGACGGGCCGTAATCAGCAATAGCGAGCGATGTATAATAGTAGAAATTATTTGTCGCCACATCCTGAAGCGACCCGGAACCCAACGGCATATACTCATATTTCGTCGTATCCAGCTGAAAAAGCATCTTCAGAATCGGTATAATCACTACAAATGAAAATACCGTCAGAATGGCCGAAAGCACATTTAGCACCACATTTAGCAGCACATTCCATTTATACTGAAGAGCAAATCTGCGTAACAGACGGAAAAAATCTTTCATCTGATCAATATCAATTAGACCCCAAAGTTAGCAATTTTATAATACAACCGCAATAAATGTCTTCCATCCTCGCGATTTCCACGATAAAAATCTTATCTTTGCACATATTATCAACAATTTTAGCAAACCCATGAAAATACACCGAATTTCACTACTCCTTTCTTCAATCCTATTATTTACCGCTATAGCATCAGCAAAATCCATCAAACTGGACGGTATAACCTACAGCGTGATTTCAGGTACGCCAACCGTTAAAATCTCTAAATGCGAACGAAGCGGTAATATTGCTATACCCACAGAAGTCTCTGACAAAAAAGATTCTTATATCGTAATAGCAGTAGGCCCGAAAGCATTCACCTCCGTATCAGAACCTTTCTCTCTTAACCTCCCGGAGTCCGTAGCCGATATAGGCAAAGAAGCATTCTCCAACAGCGGACTTCAATCCATCAATATGCCGGGCGTAAGACTCATAGGAGAAAAAGCATTTGCAAATTGTAGGCTTCTCAAAGATATTGTAATACCGGCCTCCGTAGAAAGAATTGATGGCGGAGCATTTGACAATACTTCACTTTCACACCTTGCAATCGCCGACTCCGACAATCCAATCAACGTAAATAATTCATTCATCCCCGGATTCGGAATTTTCGGTTCTGGCATAGACTATCTTTATCTCGGGCGTACCATCATCTCAGATACGCCTCCATGCAATGGTAAGGTTGCCTCCACACTAAAAGGTTGTTACTTCAGAAAAGGATGTAAAATGACTTGGGTTGCTCCCATGCCTAAATGCTTCCCCGCAAAAGCGGAAGAAAAACTGATCCAAAAATCATTCCTCTCAGCAGCCGAATGGAGTGATCTCGAACAGCATATTGACGAGCTCTCCCAAAAAGGTTATGCACAAGCTTTAGAAGAACAAAAACAGGCGGAACTACGCAAAGCCGAAGAAGAACGTCAACAACAACTCGCTAAAGAACAAGAATGGGAAAACCAACTTGACCAAATAGTCAAATATATGGACTCCCACAAATCCAACTTCTACACCCCGATTGCCGGCGGAGGAATAAAAATAAAACTCGATAATGAGCCCTTGATGGAAATGTACGAAGGCGACTACAGCAACCCATTCCCCGGAATGCTTAACGGCCCCGTGCGCAACCTCTCAATAACAGTTACACCCACAACAATCACGATCCACGATGTAGAAGAAATCCAAGTTGCATGTGACTTCAATGAAAGAACCGGAGCACCCGCAAGACCCGCCGACCCCTTCAAAGAAGAACTCGGATGCTCCAAAAATCCACAAAAAGAAACAATTCCCTCACTCGCAGGACTACGCACTCCCATCACTACAACGTGCACACACTCGATGTATAAGACCAACCACGGCCCATACTCCCCTTACCGCGTAAAACACACCATGACCACCACATACAACCTCAATGCCATAGCTGCAGAAAACAAAACAACAGTTGGCGAAGTACTCAAAGCCTTCACAATATGGTCAATAGCAAAAAATAAATTACCTGAAAAAATAACACATTGGCCCGACGGACAAACCACAGGAGAATGGGTATATTTCGACGGAACACCAACCACAATGAGTGAAAGCATGGCCTGGATTGCAGCCCTCACGAAAATGCGACGCAAACTAAAAAAATAACACCCCTTATCCTCCCCGCCTAAAAAAATTTGTGGTTGATGTCACCTTTGGATTTAATGCATATTTAAATCAAAAACGTACCGAAACAATTCATACCGATTATGATGAAGCGCGCAATATAACATCTGCTGACTCAACAGACTCTCATTATCGCTACCAGGAATTATACACCGCACTTAACAAACTACCGCCTAAGGAGAGAACCTCGGTCATGCTCTACTACATGCAGGGCTACTCCTTAAAGGAAATAGCCGAAATTTAAGAAACCTCTCAGGATGCAGTCAAACAGCATCTGTCGAGAGGACGCAATCACCTCAGAGGATTATTGTCAAACTCATAACTATCACAGAGCTCATAGTCCTCATAGAGCTCTTTGCTCTCATAGTGCTCCCAGTGCTCTTAGTGCTCATAAATCTTATAAGTCTTATAAGTCTTATAAATCTTATATTTACCAGCCCAGTCCCTCCA
>CAYNNV010000044.1:0-14232 GCA_964398625.1 uncultured Sangeribacter sp.
AATGAAACTTGCCGAGGCAAAATACGATCGTGCCACGGTGAAAAACTTAATAAGGCACTATTTTCTGCTTACTTCACTGAAAACCTTGTGCTTGCCGACCATAAAGTGCTTCTTGACAAAGCCATTGAGTCAGGTATGGATGAGAGTGAAGTGAAAGAAATGCTGGAAAGCGATGCATATAATGACGAAGTGCGTCTTGACGAAAGGGAAGCAATGATGAGAGGCATACAAGGAGTGCCTTATATCATCTTCAATGGTGACTTTGCCGTGCCGGGAGCACTAACGATTGATGGTTTCATATCAGCACTCAGGAGAGAGAAAAAGAGATCAGAGCAAAATGATGATACTGTCATTGAGAAAGCTCACACCTGTGGACCCGAGGGCTGTGAACTGCTCTAAGAAAGGAGGTGCTTTTTTATGATTCGCGAATTGACTGTATATGGAGTATATGCTGAAAATTGCTATTTCTTCATTGATGATACCACCAATTCAGGGTTCCTAATTGATCCGGGTGCTCAATCTGACGAAATTTTTGATGTAGTAATTAAAAATAGATGGCATATTGAAAAAATCCTGTTGACTCACGGCCATTTCGACCACTTCGGGGCCGCGGCTATGTTGAGTGAAAGACTTCATGCCCCAATCTACATCTATCCTGATGATGCGCTGTATCTTGGCGACACACATCTGAATCTTTCCGGCAATACTCCGTATCCTATCAAAATACATCATTACGATGAACTCTATGACGGGGAAATTATCAGGCTTAAGAATAATTCCGGATTCTTCCTCAAGGTAATTCACACTCCCGGTCATACTCCCGGTTCTGTCATATTTTATGCTCCAAAAGAGAAGGTTGCCTTTATTGGCGATACTCCTTACGAGCATGGTCCGGGATTAACAAACTTCCCCGGCGGTAATCGCCACGAACTCAAAGACTCTATCGTTAGGAAGATTCTTACTCTTCCTGATGATACTATCCTGCTATCCGGTCATTCTTCACCAATAAGTGTAGGAGAAGAAAAATTGTTGTTGCTCAACTACTTATTTCATATTCATAATATCTGCCATATTGATAGATCCGTTAATCCGTACAACTGATAGTTCTCCGGGTTCTTCAGAAATAATAATCACATTTTTGACTTTTCCTTTATTCGTATCAGAATTACCATAAATCCTGACTCTCTCTTTTGCTTCAGTCACTTCTAAAATCAATTCGGATTTTTCTTTTTCTATCACAGATTCCGCCTCCTTAATCACATCCCCAAAATTTTTCTCGTCCTCACACGACACTACATCAAGACTTCCAAGTCCTTTGACGAGTGACTGTGGACCTTTGTCACTCTTTACCAGACAAGATGTAAGATGGGTAACAAATTTTGGTATGTGAACCACATCCACATTATCATATTTCTTAAACCGTGAAAACTCGCCTGCCGAACCGCAGGATGATAAGCCCCATAAAATCATTAGTGTCGCTATCAGAGATAAAGAATTTCTCATTATTGTGTTCATTACGAATTATATTTAAGTATATTATTTTAAGCAATCGGCAAGTTTTTGCATATCGATTTCCCCTTGAATGTAGATGACAACATATTGATCTTCCTCTTCAACTTCTATTAATATATCCTTCATGGTCTGACCATCATTTCCGAGTCCACCGTATATATTTACCTTCGAGCCGTCGTTAGAGACATCAAAAAATGGCTCCATCCCAAGTGTTTTGATCTTGTTATTAAGAGTTTGCTTAATCTGATTTTGCCCGGCAGGATTTTCGGCAGTTAATATCTCCATCCCTTGCGGATTCTTTATACACTCTTTAATTATGCTTATTTCTCCTTCACCACCGCTCATCTGAATCCCCATACTCATAGCCGCTCCGGATATATACACTGTAGTGATATCCTTGTTATTGGAAAATTCATCAAACAGCCTCTTTTGAGCCATTGCAGCCATAGAAGTTAAGGCTACAGCTAATACTAACGTAACAATTCTGAATAATTTCATAATAATCTGATTTTTAAAGTAAGTAATAAATATAATATAAGTAGTTTATTAACTCCTTATTATCAATTGTTTAATACATTTCTTATTTCATTCAACGATCGCTCTACAGCCTTATCGGTAGTATTGATGCGCTCTTGAGCGTATGCAAATTGTCGTCCCGCCATCTCTAAGGCAGCCAAACCGGTTTGGATTGCTTTAAGCTCTTCTTCGCTTAATATAATTTCCTCCTCATCCGATTGATTCTCCGACGTGGCAGAAGGGCTGATACCAACATTTGAAGATGCTTTTTCTACCTTGGCATAGTGATGCTTCTCCGTTTTTTCCCCTGAGATAACATTCACCGGCTTCACTTTCACCTCAGTCTCTTCCTGATATGCCAATGCTCCGGCCTTTTCCTCTATAATTTCCGGGGAATCTAAATGCTCGGATTGAGTGACTCTTGCCTTTGAAATTAGGTTATCTTTACCCTCTGTTCGGGTAAGAATCTTCATTGCCACCGGAATCATTAGAATCAAAGCTACTATGGCTGCTGATGTTATATAGAATGTCTTGCTTCTGAATATGCTCCGGAAACCGCGTTTTCCACCACCGGATGCTGCATTGATAGCCGTCATGATGTTCGGCACGAGATCGGCAGGCACGGGAGCGCTATCCGGTGAATCTTCAAGAGCTTGAAATACCTTCATATCGGCGCTCAGCGCTTCAGGCACAGTGTCAGTATTTTTGAAAAAACTTGACAAAGCAGCTTCTTCCTCTTGCGTGGAAATTCCTTCATAGAATTTCTCAAGCATCCTCTTGATCTCTTTATAGTCCTTATCCATGATTATTCTTATTTAGTAAAATAACTGCGAAGCCTCTTTCTGCCACGACTAAGAATCTGTCGGGCATTGACCGATGAAATTCCCATTGCTTTAGCTATTTCTTGCGAAGAGCAGCCGGCGTATGCACTCATCTGCACGGCTCTCCTTTCATTATGCGGAAGACGGGCAACGGCATCAACCACTTCGTTCAGTTCCACAAAGTCTTCAGCATCGCAACTTTCACTTGCTCTTTCAGCATTGTCTTCAATCGGAACTTTACTTTTATTGCGTCGCAGTTCGTTAATACAAATGTTTCTTACCGTCGAAATGCAATACGACATTGGATACTCCGGAGTTTGCTTATCATTAAGCATTTCCCATATCCTCATCATTGCGGTCTGAACTGCATCGGAAGCCTCATCCTCAGATCCTGTGATAGCTAATGCTACTGCAAACATCCTCTTATGGCATGGGAGTATGGTATCAGTAAAATATTTCCTTGGGGAAGTTTCCATTATCTTTTCAACGTTTTGACATCGCTTTGATAATATGACATCGCTGAAGGAGAAATGTGACACTATACTCTAAAATTTTTTCAAAACCGGGATGTCACCAACAGATTACAATCCTATTATTATCAGAGTAGGCCAAAGATTATTTAAAAACGTATATTTTCAAAAAAAAGAATCAAAATAGTTGCAATTATGAAAAATTTTGATTAACTTAGCAGCCGAATAACAAATTATTAATCTCAAAAATACTTTTAAATATGAAGAAAAGAATTTATTTATTTGGAGCAGCTGTTGTTGCGATGATGGCTTCATGCAGCACGACTGACACTCCCGAGCCTATACCTTCCGAACCGCAGACTCCCGTAGCCGAGGAGATTGTGCTTCCCGAACCCGATATAGATGCAATTTCTCAACAAGATATAGATCGTTCTACTGATTTTGCGTTACGACTTCTGAATGCAGGGCTTGAAATCAATAAAAACGAAAATATGGTAATAAGCCCGGTAAGCATATTCTCAGTACTATCTATGGCTGTAAATGGAGCTGATGAATATGCGAAAAGTAAGATTCTTATGGCTTTAGGATATGATGCTCACGCAGATCTTAAAGAGATTAATGAATTGAATTACCATATTCTTACCGCTCTTCCTCAGCTTGATCCCGAGAAGGTAAAACTTGAGTTTAGCAATTCTTATTGGACTGAAAGTGGGCGGACAATTATGGAGGAATACAAAAATGCTATAGAAGCATATTTTAATGCTGAGGATGGAGGCTGCGATCCCAATGGAGTGGAAGGGATGAATGCCATCAACACATTTGTGAATGCAAAGACTCACGGTCTTATAGATAATTTTTTGGTCATTCCGTTGACAGCAAATAGGATAATTTTACTTAATACGTCATACCTGAAAGCTGAATGGAAAAATAAGTTTAATCCCGAATTCACCTCAAATACCGGAATTTTTAAAAACATTGACGGTACGGAGAAAAACATTGATTTTATGCATAATGAAGAGTGTTTCAAAGTCAGCAGCCTTGACGGGATCAATAGCATAACTCTTCCATACGGCAACGGCAACTACAGTATGACTGTATTTTACCCCGCCAATGAAGGCATAGAACAGGGAAGTATCTTAAGTTTTGACGATATGATTCAGCGTCTCACTCCTAAGAAGGTGAACGAATTGATTGGAGCGCAAAGATTAGAAAATGTGACCTTGACATTGCCTAAATTTGAATGTGATGAGTCTCCGCAATTCCTTGATTTGCTTTCAAAATTAGGATTAAATCCGCTTGAATATTTTTATTTTCTTAAAAATAGCAGACTTAAGCTTTTGTCAGCGCACCATGCAGCCAAGATTAAAGTAAATGAGGATGGCACTGAAGCCGGCGGTGCAAGTTATTTGGGCTTTACAGATTGCGAAACACTAAAAATGATTGTTAACAGACCGTTTGTATATCTCGTAAGGGAGGAATCAACGGGTATAGTACTATTTGCGGGTGCTATGACGAAATTCTAAATTCCACCGAGTCTGACTAATCAGAGAGGCTGTATCAAATTCCATGAAGAATTTGATACAGCCTCTTAGTTTTGTCGGAATGTGCAATAAGACTCCGCGTCTCAGGCATGCTCCTTCTGCATAGACACCAATATCTTGTTAATCGCCCTCTTGCGGTAGTTCTGTAAGCGTCACTCTCAGTTAGCCGAGTCGGATGCCGGAGGTGCAGACGGTTTTCCCGAAGGCGGTGTAATTGGCTTGTAATCAGGCGCCTTACGAGGAGTAGGAACAGGCCGCGGATTGAGGAACGGCTGCGGCAAACCGAAGAATTCCTCGGGATTGCGTCCGTATTCCAATACACCTTCAAGAATTGAATCACGCCCGGAGACGGACTCAAGAGTATAAAGACCGAACTTGCTCAGCATTATGGCCAGATGCTCGAATACTTCAGCTTGTATGGCTTCGTAAGGAACCCAGGATGAAGTGTTAGTAAAGCAGTAAATCTGCAATGGCACACCATAATAAGTCTGTTGCAAGGATGTGACAAAGCACGTATCAGCCTTACTTATATCCTTGTTGGAATGAAGGTATGACTCCATATAGGCGCGGAAAAGCCCGAGATTAGTCTCAAGCGTGCCATTTGGTATCCATTCCTGCGGTTTGAGAGTATCCCCTTTCATCAATTCGAGTTTACGAGTGATATACTCATCCATAAATTGTATCTTACGAATTCGATCAAGTTCCTCCGGGGTTATCTCATATATGCTGTCGGCATCAATAAAATATGTGCGGCATATACGGCGAGTATCGCTTGACTGCATAGTGCGATAATTGGTAAATGAGCCGCTGATAAGTGAATATGGTGGTAAAGTGGTGGTGGTCTTATCCCAGTTTTCAACCTTTACTGAAGTCAGCGTCACCTCTGTGACTGTACCGTTGGCTCCGGCCGAATCCACCTTAATCCAGTCTCCTACGTGCAAACTGTCGTTTTCTGAAAGCTGAACTCCGGCAACAACTCCAAGTATGCTGTCTTTGAAAACCAACATCAAAACTGCGGCAAATGCACCAAGACCGGCAAGCAGCGACATGGGAGATTTATTAACAATGATAGCTATTATTATTATTGAGCTTACTATCCAAACTATTCCTTTGGTAAGCTGAGCAATTCCTTTAAGCGGAAGATGCCGCTTATTCTCGCTTTCATCAAGATGAATCCAAATAACATCAACAAGTACATTTGAGGCAATTCCAAAATATATTACCATGATAATCAATGTGATGCGAGTTAGCCAGATGGATAGAGTATCGTGCATGGTGAATGTAAACTGAATCAGCACGAGAAATACTATCGGAGGTATGATTCGTGTAGCCTTCGAGAAAAAGTGAGCCAACACCAGATTCTGAAATATAGAGTTATGAATCTTTCGGGCACCAATCTTTACAATAGTCACGACTATAAACTGTAATGACCATCCAATAAGAATAGCAATCGCTGCCACAACAACAGAGTAGATTGTGGTCACTAACCATGGATGACCTCCAAGCCCCAATAAATTTACGAAGTCGGAAACCAATTCCATCAATAGTTCAGCTATCCGATAAGTACTCTCTGTCTCTTTAGGTACGATATGGCGCACAATCTCAGTGCCTTTCTCCGCCGGCAGACCGGATGGCGGAGCGATTGCTGATATAATCTGTAAAATATTCATAGTGGAAATTAATTATATATACTTTACAATTAACTGTTATTATTGTTCATTGCCTGCCGCCCTTATTAAATACTAACCGACAGCTGACAATTATAACGGATATTTGTGTAAATACTTGAAATAACATTATATACAAGCACATTAAGAATAATTAACATTTAAAGACGATAATTTTTGCACACTCCCGAGCGAGGTGTGCAATCACCAAAAAATATAATTGTTAAAATAAGTTATTCCATAATCCACTATTATCCTGTATTTTACATTATATCTTTGCTAAATATCGCGGAAATTTTATAAATTTTAAGACTAAAATATTTGGCATATTATATATGACGGTTGTAGTTTTGACATCGAATTGATAGAAATTATTAATAAAACTGAAAAACGTAATGGAATTAACTCTCGCAATACTTAAGCCTTCGGCTGTAGAACGCAGTCTTATTGGAAAGATCATCTCACGCATTGAAGAAAAAGGGCTCATCATAGCCGGCATGAAGATGATGCAACTCAATGAGCCTATTCTGCGCGAACATTACGCTCACCTCGTAGACAAGCCCTTCTTCCCTTCAATAGTAGAATCAATGACAGCCTCTCCCGTGGTTGTAATGGCACTCAAAGGCGTTGACGCAGTTGAAGTATTCCGCTCTATGACCGGAGTGACCAACGGACGCAAAGCAGCTCCGGGCACTATCCGCGGTGATCTCTCAATGAGTGGCCAAGCAAATGTGGTGCATGCTTCCGATTCTCCGGAAAACGGTGCTATCGAAGTAAAACGCTTCTTTGCAGATTCTGAAATTTTCGATTATCTCCCTGTATCTGTCCGCTTCATCTACGGCGATGACGAACTTAATGGATAATCTAAACTATACCTTTCTCCTCAAAAAATCAAATTAATTATGAAATTTACTAAAATTCTTATAGCAGCTGCCTTAATTCTCTCTTCAGCAGTTACAGCACAGGCAGAATCCACAGTAAAAAAAGCTCATCTCAACAGCCATAAAGAGCTCATGGCTGCGAGAGCAAAGAAGCAGCACAAACTTATTGACCAATCTGCTTTCATTGATCTCAACAGCGAAATCGCACCGGAAATAGACATCTTCACCGAAGGTTGGAATAGTCGCTCGGTAAATCCTTTCAAAGAGTCGGATGTACCCAATAAGGATATTATTGACGTGACCGGATACTACATGCCCGTTCCGGGAAAGATTACTTCTAACTATGGATACCGTGCAAAATTCGGACGTATGCACAAAGGCGTTGACCTCGCTCTTCGCTCAAACGACACCGTTTATGCCGCTTTTGACGGAAAAGTCAGAATCACCAACTATGAAGCAAAAGGCTACGGTAATTATATCGTGATGCGTCATCCCAACAAGCTGGAGACCGTATATGGCCATCTCAACAAGATTCTGGTAAAGCAGGATCAAATGGTCAAGGCCGGCGATCCTATCGGCCTTGGCGGAAGCACCGGACGAAGCACCGGCCCGCATCTCCATTTTGAGACAAGATATATGGGCTATGCAATCAATCCCTCTGCAATCTTCGACTTCAATAACAATACTACCCACGCAGATTCATATACCTTCACCAAGCAGACTTATCAGAACGCTCGCAACTTCACTCCCGCTACTGAGCCTAAGACTGAATCTTCACCCTATCAGGCTTCAGCAGGGCGCGACAACAATACTTACACAGTCCGCACCGGTGATACCATTGCTTCGGTAGCCGAGGTATCAGGAATCTCAAAAAACCGACTCCTCCAGCTTAACGGACTTAACGCAAATTCCGAACTAAAGGCCGGTCAGGTACTTAAAGTGAAATAAGCCGCAAGGTTTAAAGCCACTTAAGAGGCCGCATCTGAAATCCATGAAGATTTTCGATGCGGCCTCTTAAGATATGAAGGAATAGGCAATATATTAACTTAAAACATATTTTAAACGTTGAATCATTTTGGTTTTCTTATACTTTATTATCGGGTGGGCGCTTGATATTCCACAATTTTTTTTACCTTTGTGGCAGAAATATAAGTTAACTGTTAAAATATAATTTTTTTATGAAGAAATTACTTCTTGCTTTTGCTTCTGCATTCTGCATCCTTTTCATTGCATCTTGTGCCGAGACTCCTGAAGATCAGTGCATCTCTATGCTTAATGACGCTTCTGAAGAAGTATCAAAAGCCAAGACTCAGGCTGAGGTTATTAAAATCGGTGTGCAAACTTATAAAAACCTCGAAAAATTCGTTGACGAGCTTCCGGATGAAGAAAAAGAGAAACTCTTTGAGAATGAAAAAGTAAAAGCAGCTTCTGAGAAATACGCCGAAACTACCAAAGAAGTCATGAACAAGTTGAAGGGTAACGGTAAGGCTGCCACTGACAAAGTGAAAGAAACTTCTGATAAGGCTAAGAAAGCAGCAGACAAAGTGAGCTCTGAAGTAGAAAAAGCCACCAAAGAGATAAATGATAAAGTGGAGCAGACTAAGGAAGAGCTGAAGAATAAATAATCTTCTCTAACTCACTTCTACTTCATAGCTTTAAGCTATCAGTACTATAATATAAGCAGCGTCAAAACTAACGATTTGACGCTGCTTATGTTATTTGAGATAATATTTTACAAGGAAATAACCGCCTTGCGAATCGCGGTGAGTTGCTCCAGAAGTTTCTTTAGTTCATTAAGTGGAAGCATATTGGCTCCATCACTCATAGCCTCCGCGGGATTCTGATGTGTCTCAAGGAATATTCCGTCGGCTCCTGATGCTATTGCAGCGCGCCCTATAGTAGAAATCATTGCCGGCTGTCCACCGGTGACTCCGGCACTCTGATTGGGTTGCTGGAGTGAGTGCGTTATGTCAGCCACTGCGGGGCATTGACAAGAATTCTTTATAATTGGGAAAGCCCTCATATCTACGATTAAATCCTGATAGCCAAACATTGTGCCTCTGTCAGTCACCATTACGCTCTTGCCACCCGATAAACGCACCTTTTCTACAGCAAAACGCATAGATTCAGCGGAAAGAAACTGGCCTTTCTTTATATTCACGCATCGGCCGGTAGCTGCTGCTGCAACGAGAAGATCTGTCTGACGGCATAGAAAAGCGGGTATTTGTAGTACATCCACATATTCAGCAGCCATAGCGGCTTCTTCCGGAAGATGAATATCAGTAACTACCGGTATGCCAAGTATTTCCTTCACTTTGCGCAGTATTCGAAGTGCCTTTTCATCGCCTATACCCGTAAAAGAATCAAGGCGTGAGCGATTGGCCTTTCGGTAACTTCCCTTGAAGATATAGGGAATCTTAAGGTCAGAAGCTATGCGGAGCACTTTCTCGGCTATATCAAGCGCCATTGCTTCCCCCTCTATTACACATGGTCCGGCCAGGAGAAAGAAATTACGATCCGGACTTTGAATATATCTATTTATATCATACATATTCTTTCATTCATTTATTAGTGACGTTTTACTTTCTATAATTGCAGCATTATAACTTTCTTAATGATTTAAGAGTATGTGCCGCAGCAATAGCATACATACCGGCAGTCTCGGTACGCAGGCGTGAATCCCCGAAGGTCACCGGTATAAAACCGGCGTCAATAGCCATATCCGCCTCTTCGGATGAGAAATCCCCTTCCGGTCCTATCATCACCACCAGCGGCTCCTCAGGATTGTATTCCCGGGCAAAATCTTTACGTGCCGTATCTCGGTCGCAATATCCAAAATAGCGCTGACCTTCGGCGGTTCTTATGAAGTCGGATATCGGCATCATGCCAATCAATTCCGGCAGGGTAGCCTTAAGACTCTGTTTCATGGCGCTTATCATCACCCTGCGCAATCGCTCTGTCTTCATGACTTTTCTCTCAGAGTGCGAGCAATCAAGAAGTACAATTTTGTCCACACCCATCTCCACCGCCTTTTCCACGAGCCATTCCACTCGGTCTGCATTTTTTGTAGGAGCTACGGCAAGCACAATAGGTGCGCCCCAGTGTGGTTTAACTTCGCTGCGATCCAGTATTTCAACTTCTACTCTCTTAGGTGTCAGAGATATAATCCTACAGTTGTAGAAGCATCCCTTTCCATCAGTGCAGAATATCTCATCTCCTACACTATGACGCAGTACTCGCGCACAGTGTATGGCATCATCATCAGATAAGCAACCTGATGACTCTATATCGGGTGCATAAAAAAGTATCATCAGGGCAATTATACTGATTCAGCAAACCCTTCAGGATCACCGGCGGCAATGGCCATTGCTGTTTTTTCATCAACTTTGGATTCTTCACCTTTGGGGTTCTTGAAGATAAATATGAAGGCTACTGCCACAACAAGAGCGTATGCGGCAAAGATATACCAACACGTACGCCAACCCTCAAGTTGCACTTCAGGAGTCGCCGTATGATCTACAAAATGATTCACTACGAGCATAGCCACAAAAGTACCTATTGATGCTCCAAGGCCGTTAGTCATAATCATAAAAAGTCCCTGTGCCGAACTGCGGATTGAAGGTGACGTCTGACTGTCAACGTATAGACCACCACTTACATTGAAGAAGTCAAATGCAATACCATAGACAATACATGAGAGCACAAAGAGAACGAGACCAAAGCCCGAAGGACTGCCAATGCCAAAGAAGCCGAAACGGAATACCCAGGCAAACATAGACATAAGCATCACGCCTTTTATACCGAATTTCTTAAGACAGAAAGGTATTAACAAGATACATAGAGTCTCACTTATCTGAGAGAGAGAAATCAAGGCATTCGCATTTTTAGCAGCCCAGGCATCGGAGAAGGAGGATATGTCGGCAAATGATGTGATATAAGGGTTGGCATATCCGTTAGTAATCTGAAGAGATACACCCAGAAACATACTGAAGAGAAAGAATATAGCCATTCTCCTCTGCTTGAAAAGAGTGAACGATTTCAATCCGAGCACATCTACAAGAGATCCGTTTCCGTCGCCCTTGCTTACAGGACAATCAGGCATTGAGAGCGCGTAGAAAAACATTATAATGCTGAAAGTAGCCGATGTAAACAGCTGCATATATGATGCCTGAAATTTCACGTCATCACTACCGGCAAAGTTCACAAAAAGCATCGCACAAATGAAGCCTACAGTACCAAAAACTCGTATTGGAGGAAAGGCTTTCACTGTGTCGAGACCCGCCTTGTTAAGCGCCACAAACGCCACCGAATTGGCGAGACCTATTGTCGGCATGAAGAAAGCAACTGAAAGGGTGTAAAGTGTGAAGAGAGGTCCGAAATTTATTGTCTCCGCGTTCATGCAGTACATTCCTGCACCGGCCATAAAAAGAGCGGCAAGCAGATGACAAATACTGAGCATCTTCTGTGCCGGTATGTAACGGTCGGCAATGACTCCTATCACTGACGGCATAAATAGCGAGACGAGTCCCTGCACCATGTAGAAATAGCCGATTTCAGTAGCCAGTCCGGCATTTGCGAGAAAATTGCCCAATGAAGTAAGGTAAGACCCCCATACGGCAAATTCGATAAAATTAAGAAGAGAAAGTCGAAATTTTATAGATTTCATTTCACAAAATATTTATTTCGTTTGATAATCCTTGAAACCGGCGTACTGAATAGTGCGAGGCTTCATTCTGTCTACAAACTTAATAAAAATTTTGTATATAACTATAATGAAGTATCAATAAATCATTTTAATAGTTGATTTTCAGCAACTTCCAAAAACTTTTTACGCGAGATAATTCGTACTTCATCGCTGTCATAGTCAATTAAGCCGCGATCTTTAAGCATCTCAAGCTCTCGCGCCGCTTCTCCATAGTCAAGATTAAGGATGTTGCGAAATGTAGGAATATCAGCATGAATCGTTATCTTCTCGCCATTATTATGCGTCACGGTCTTCAGCAGAAGAGCCAAATATTCAAGCAATGAACCCGACGTGAGCATATCAAGGCTGCATCTTGTGAGTTGAGAATGAAGGGAAAGAAAATTCAGATAATTGAGAAGAAAGATCATCTCTGACTGCAATGCTTTGAAATACTGTTCTTTGCTGAATTGCATAATACTTACTTTACCCTCTGCTATTCCGGTAGCCGGATATACAGTATCCATACCGTAAAGATGTTGAGGCCAAAGCACATTGCCCTGTCCAAGAGTCTCGCTCAGTGATAGTGTATTATTCTTGTTATGTTGTACGAAGCGAATATTTCCGGAGATAATAAATTTCACATAATTACACATCTCCCCTTTCTTAACCACTTCCATCCCGTCATCATAACGAAGAAACTGAATGTGTGTTTTTTCGAGAAAATCCGATAATTGATTATGGCTCACACCTTTGAATAGAGGTAGATCCATTATCACGTCATACATAGTGCTCATTGCTGTCAACAATTTTACTTTTTTAACAACTCGAGAGCAAAAAAGTTGACAGTCATAGCCCTCATCTTGCCATCAAAGTGGAATAAAGGCTCGTCACGGCTCTATAAAATTTATTAAATGAAAAAAGCTCTTCATAGGTTTTACGCCCGGCTGAGCCCATTGCATCAGCTTGGTCCGGATTATCAAGTAGTGAGGCAATCGCCTTGGCAAGCACTGCAGGATTATCAGCAGGCACTATCAATCCCTCCTTTCCATCAGTTACTATCTCAGTTTGCGCTCCGGACGAGGTGGTAATCACGCTCTTTCCCTGCCTCATATACTCAAGCAGCGATAGTCCGAAAGCCTCCGGCGCGCGCGAGGGGAAAATGCCAATACTCGCATCAGCAATAGCCCTGCTGACATCCTCGACAAATCCAAGCCATTCTATATTTTTATCCACACCATACTTCCGGCTATCTTTTATCACGGGCATCACATCAGTGCCCTTACCTTGGCCGGCAACTCTCAGAATATAATCATCTCTTTTAAGCATACCAAGAGCCTTGACAAGCACGTCAAGCCCTTTCTCGGGAGTAATGCGCCCGTGAAACATCAGCACTGTTCTCGCCCCATCCTTGCGTTCTCTTTCTTCAATCTCAACCCGTTTATCAGGAATACCGGTGGGAATCACCATTATTTTGGCTGCATCTATTTCCGGCTTACCCTCCATGAATACTTTACGGGCGAACTCCGATACAAAGACAAGACGGTCTATCTCTTCAAAAATAAATTTATAGGAAGGAGTATTTTTCCCTCTTTTGGCCAAATGCCTTGTCACGACAATTCTAACCCTATCATTTCCGGACAACTTCCTTGCGCGAGCCGCAATTGTTGCTTGCTTGAAATTATGGCAATGTACTACGATACTTTCCTCCCCTCTCATCAGCTTGCTCAGTCGCACAGGCGAGATCATATCAAATGCACCACCTATATTTACAACTTGCGTTGGAATTCCCGAAGCCACGAATCTCTCCTTAACCGCTCTGCTACGGGGAGCAATAACCGTCACATCATAACCGTCAGAGACAAGAGCTTTGGATAAATTAAGCACATATTGCTCACCACCGCCCCAGACTTTATTATTTACAAGCTGAAGAACCTTCATAATCCTATCTTAGAAATTAATGACCAAAGATTATTATTTCATACACAAATAGCAACTAAACATAGCACACTTCACAACTAAAAAAGCAGAGAAAAGTGAGAACTATATAAACAAAGAAAAGCAACCGCGCTTAGCGACTGCTTTTCTTGTGGCGGGAACGAGAATTGAACTCGTGACCTCCGGGTTATGAATCCGACGCTCT
>CAYNNV010000045.1:0-14169 GCA_964398625.1 uncultured Sangeribacter sp.
TTGAAGAAGAAAGGGGTGTTGAGTACAGTTTTTCCTGCCTGCATCACTTCCTCGGTTTTAGCACAAAATATTTTTTCGCCGCATATTACGTAAAAACGAAGAAAAGATTTTGTCTTCATATCATCCAAATTCTGCTTTGTAAGTATCGCTCCGGAATCTTTGAAGTCAAGATAGAGATTGTAATAACGGTAGATGAAGTAAATGATGTCAGCGAGAAAAAAGATAACTGTGACCCATATAAAAATATACCAGTCGCGAGAATTCAGCGATATATTCACATAGAATACAAGATAGTATGTCCAAATGATAGCCGTAAGCGCACCAAACATTAATATCAGATTCTTCATCTGATAGTGCGATTCTTTAACCATGATAGCTCCAATTATACCACGCTCTGATGCATCTCCTTGAGAATGACGGCAAGAGCGACAAACCGACAGCTTACGATGACGGAAGAAAAGCACAATCATCGTCACAAAGCATACAGGGATAAGCAATAACGATGGTGTATAGGGAGCATGGAAGAAATTAAATTCTTGCGGAAGGGTTATTAAATGCCATTCATTAAGAAGATTTAGAATAATCGAAGTGAAACAGTAGACAACAAGACTGATAAAGATACAGTATGGTATAAGCATACAGGAAACGTTCTGGTCTGACTTCCCGTTGTATACCATAGTATATAGAAAAGCTGCCCCTATCAGTGAGACTACTGGCGATAGAAAAGTCGGCAAGTTTCTACTCAGAGCTATGGTCACCATAATGACAACCAAAGCAACAGTCAGATTTTTCCAACTATTGTAAAGCTGTGCGCTGTTGACTTTTCTATAACTGTCCATTTCTTTATATATTGAATGTTTTTACTTTATTTCAGTCTGGTATCAAGGAAGTCCACAACTTTCTTAAAAAGCTGAGTTCTGGCATTACACATTCTAAGACTATGCTCAAATGCGGTATAAGCCATCATGTCGAAAATCTTCCCTTCTGAAGTAAGCTTAGAAGTATATTTGAGTGTATTATAGAAGTGCACGTTATCGTCAGCCGTACCCGACATTATGAGGAGTTTGGAATTCATATCCGCAGTTCTCTCAAGTGCAGAAGCCGCTTTATATCCGGAGGCATTCTGCTGCGGAGTCAGCATATAGCGCTCGGTATAAATAGAATCATAGAAACGCCAGTCGGTGACAGGAGCCATTGATACACCACACTTGAATTTGCAAGCAGGGTCAGATAATTCCATGAGGGTCATATATCCGCCATAACTCCATCCGAAGCAAGAAGTGCGATCAGCGTCAACGTAGGGCAGAGAGGCGAAATAAGCCGCGCCGGCAAGCTGATCGGCAGTCTCATATTTGCCAAGTTGCTTATACACTGCATTTGCCCATTCGCGAGAGCGATTACCTGTACCTCGGCCATCAACGGCTGCCACAATGTATCCCTGTGAGGCTATATAATAAATGCCTTCCATGCGCCAGTTGTCAAGCACTTCCTGCGAATCGGGACCATTGTACTGATACATCATCAGCGGATACTTTTTGGACGGATCGAAGTCTGCCGGCTTGATAATATAAGCGTTCATATCTTCGCCAACCGCGTTTTTCACTTTTAGAAGCTCGCGTTTCGGGGCTGATGCATATCGAGCAGCATATTCCGCATTTAGCTCAAGGTCACTTATCTTAGCACCGGCAGAAGTCCAGATAGTATACTGCGGCGGAGTAGTGGTGTTGCTGTATGTTCTCACGTAGTACTCCATATTTGAGCTGAAGGATGCAGATTCATAACCGGGAGCATCATGAAGCAGTGTCATTGAACCGCGGGCATCTACCTTAGCTACATTTCGTTCCGTTGCACCAAGTTTGGTGCATTGGAGGTAATAATTTCCTTTGGTGTCTTTACCGTAATATGCGGTCACATTGAAGTCTCCTTTAGTAATCGTCTTTACGGGATTGCCGTTGTAATCATATTCATAGAGATGACGGTAGCCCGTTTTCTCGCTTCCTATAATAAAGGTCTTATCGCCATATTCTGTCATCTGATATGCCTGAGGGCTGAGCCATGCTGTGCTCTTGTCAGTATATATCAGCTTCCCTATCGTGCTTCCGGGATTCACGGAATAAAGCTGCAAAGAATTCTGGTCACGGTTTAGAATCATCACCATTAGTCGGGTGCCGGCAGCCCCGAATTTCAAGGAGGGAACATAGTCTTTCTCCCCTATTGGAAGGTCCATTACTTTATTGACACGATTATTCACGTCATGAGCAATAACCGATACACGCGAATTATTAAATCCGGCAAGCGGATATTTATATGAATATTCTCCCGGATAAAGGTCATATTCTGCTATTGGCTCACAATATCCGGAATAAATATCAAAAGTATATTCAGGTACTTCGCTTTCGTCAAAACGTATGAAGGCAAGCGTGTTGTCATCAGCCGACCAACATATCGTATTCTGCACTCCGAATTCCTCCTCATAGCCCCAATCGGGCGAACCGTAAATTATTTTATTTTTTGCGCCGTCCTCAGTTATCTGTCGGTCAGTGCCATAATCGAGATTAGATATAAAAATATTGTTGCCTCGTTCGTAAGCCACCATTCTGCCGTCGTGTGAAAGCACGGCACACCGCTGCTTACCACCCTCTGAAACGCGCTGCATCGTCTTGCGCATGGTATCGTACACAAAATACTCAGCAGTAAAAGAATAACGATATATTTTCTCAGAATCGTTCCAAAGAAGAATCTTACGACCGTTTGGAGAGATTTCATAGCCGTCAAACTCTGAAATCTTCACATCTCCTTTTACTTCATTTATGCTGAATAAAGTCTCAATCTTTTTACCGGTCTTGTAACTGTACTTTTCTATTGACTTTCCGTCAGTGCTGATAGCAGCGTAACTGATGCCGTCGGAAAGAGGACGCATCTCTTTAATTCCGGGTGCTGAAGCTATAGTCACGTCACAATAGTCTTCTACTGTGAGTGGAGCAGCAGAAGCCACAATACCGATGCTGCTGACAGCTATCGAAGCAAGTATATATTTTAAATCTAAGTTCATTGGATATTATTGACTTATGTTTATCTGAAGAAAAACGTCACATAACCGAATTAATAGCTCCTTGCAAAGAGCACTCGGCGCTTGGACGGCTTACCGGTCACCATACATATTCCGGGAGTTTCATCACCCTCAAACGGTATACATCGGATGGTTGCCTTCGTATCAGCCTTTATTTTCTCCTCAGTTTCCGGAGTTCCGTCCCAGTGGGCAAGAAGGAATCCGCCCTTTTCAATCTCTTCCTTAAATTCATCGTAAGAATTCACTTCGCGTGTCATTGATTCACGATGCTTACGAGCCTTTTCCAGAAGGTTTTTCTGAATATCTTCAAGCAGGTTTGCAATATAGTCAGCTATCCCTTCGAGTGGTCTAACCTCTTTTTCCAGAGTATCCCGACGCACTACTTCGATTGTTCCGTTTTCGAGGTCACGAACACCTACTGCAAGACGCACGGGAACACCTTTAAGTTCATATTCGGCAAATTTAAATCCTGGACGTTTCTTGTCGTCATCATCAAATTTAACCGTCACACCTCTCTTCTTAAGATCGGCTATCACCGGATCTAATGCATCCTTTATCTTGGCAAGCCCTTCATCATTCTTATAAATAGGAACTATAGCCACCTGAAGTGGAGCGAGACGAGGAGGAAGCACAAGGCCATTATCGTCGGAGTGACACATAATCAGAGCTCCCATAAGGCGCGTAGATACACCCCAGGAAGTAGCCCATACATATTCAGGCTCATTATTTTGATTCACAAATTGCACATCAAATGCTTTTGCAAAATTCTGCCCCAAAAAGTGCGATGTACCTGACTGCAAAGCCTTTCCATCTTGCATCATAGCTTCGATTGTAAGAGTCTCTACTGCTCCGGCAAAACGCTCATTCGGACTCTTAACACCCTTAATAACGGGCACTGCCATCCAGTCTTCTGCAAAGGTAGCATAGACATCGAGCATTCGTTTTGTCTCTTCCCAAGCCTCTTCTCGAGTGGCATGAGCAGTATGCCCTTCTTGCCATAGGAATTCCGCCGTGCGCAGGAACATTCTGGTACGCATTTCCCAACGCATTACATTAGCCCACTGATTCACAAGAATAGGAAGATCACGGTAAGAATGAATCCAATTCTTATACGTATTCCAAATAATTGTCTCCGATGTAGGTCGGATAATATATTCTTCTTGAAGTCGAGCGGCCGGGTCAACCACCACGCCGGAACCATCTTCAGCATTTTTAAGACGATAATGAGTAACCACTGCACATTCCTTGGCAAAGCCTTCTACGTGGTCTGCTTCGCGAGAAAGGAATGATTTAGGAATAAGCAGGGGGAAATATGCATTCTGATGGCCGGTCTCCTTAAACATATCATCCAGCTGCCGCTGCATCTTTTCCCAGATGGCATAGCCGTAAGGCTTGATCACCATGCAGCCTCTTACCGCTGATTGCTCTGCAAGTCCGGCCTTGACTACCAGCTCGTTATACCATTCAGAATAATTTTCGCTTCTTTTGGTAAAATATTTTAATTCCTTTGCCATAATTTTTGTAGTCGCAAGATATAAAAACTCTGCAAAGATAATAAAATTATCCGGCATTGTCGCAATTTCACCGCCAAAAAATCGTTTAATTTATAAAATTGACTATTCCTGCGACCAAGAATTTTCCAATCACCAAAAATCAATAAGAAATTACTCCTTAGGTTACATAAGTTTTTATATAAAAAGATATGCAAATATATACAGCTACTCCCGAGGATGCCTTCCTCATTGCTGATGCAATTCTCGCTGCTATTGGTGACGAACTTACAGACAAATTGGCCGGAGATAATCATTCCCGTGATGAGATTCACGCCTTGTTTTCCCGACTTGCAAGGCGTGAAGATACACAGTATTCGTATCTAAATTCACGCATTGCAAAAGATGATAATGGCAATCCTATGGGAATTTGCATAAGCTACAATGGCAATGATTACCTCTCATTAAGGAAACCATTTTTTGAAGAAGCCGTAAAGACTCTTGCATGGGATATTGACCTTGATAGACTTGATGAAATTCCAGCCGAGACGGGCCGGGAGGAGTATTATCTTGATACACTTATGACGCTCCCGAAATACCGCGGCCAAGGAGTGGCTAAGGCACTCATCGCCGATGCGCGGAAAAAGGCACATCAGGCAGGACAACCTCTTGCTCTTCTCTGCGACAAAGACAATATTAAGGCGCAACAGCTGTATGACTCCGTCGGCTTCCGAGAGGCCGGGACGCGACCTTTTGCCGGTCACATTATGCATCTCCTTGTTCTTGAATAGGATTGGTGAATAACTATAATAACGACGAAACTATCAGAGATTTTTATTCTCATTCTCTGTTTTTAAAATTATTTTCTTACCTTTGTGATTATTTCGCGGAATACTCCGCACTTATAATTGTATCTATCTTTTAACACATACTCTAATGAAACGATTTTTCATTCTCTCATCTTTGGCACTGTCAATGTCGGCTGCGTCTCTTGCTGCTCCGGCTTATCCGGAGCCAATTGACGTTGAGCTCCCTGACGGCACTTCCGCCACAGTCAGACTTCTTGGTGATGAGTCTTTCCATTTTTGGGCCGACTCTTACGGCAATCCTTTGGTAAAACAAAACGACGGTTTTTTCTACTACGTAGGTGATTCCGGCAAGCCTATGAATTTTCGACTTGGTGATTCTGCTGCAGCTCCCCTTCTAAACGCAGCCCACCGAGAATCCGGCATCAAGGCTCTTGAAAAAGCTGCTGATACACCTCGTGCACGCGCACAGAGAGCAATAACCTCGCAGGCACGCCAGCCTCTTTATCCCACTTACGGAAATGGTCGAGGATTGGTGATTCTGGTAAATTATACCGACGTAAAATTCCAGGATGAAAATGCCAACGAAGAATTCACCCGTATGCTCAATGAGCCGGGTTATGCCAAATACAATGCTTCAGGAAGCGCCGCTGACTGGTTTAAGGAGAATTCTTTAGGACAATACACACCTCAATTTGACGTATACGGCCCAATTGAGCTGCCTAATCCGATGGAGTATTACGGTGGCAACGGCGACAAATATGCCCACCGGATGATTATACATGCGTGCGAAATTCTTGACGATCAGATTGATTTCTCAATTTATGATCAGGACAAAGATGGAGATATTGACTTTGTTTTCGTATTCTTTGCCGGATATGGCGAGAATCTTGGCGCAGACAAAAATACAGTTTGGCCTCACATGGGCGACGTCCCATCATACGAAGGCAAAGAAGACTTTTTCGATGGATTACGCCTAAATCATTATGCCTGCACCAACGAAAGAAATATGAAAGACCTAATGGACGGTATAGGCACCTTCTGCCACGAGTTCAGCCATGTGCTTGGTCTGCCGGATCTTTACTCGCTCGGTTCGGGCAAGGCTTTCACTCCCGGCACGTGGTCGGTGATGGATTCAGGTCTTTACAATAATAAAAGTCGTACTCCACCTCATTATTCAGCATACGAGCGCTATGAGCTTGGATGGCTGAATCCCGTTGAAATAAGCGATCCACAGCTCGTCACTCTGCCTCCTCTCTCCGCTAACGAAGCTGCTGTAATTAAAACCTCCAAAGACGCAGAATATTTCATCTTTGAGAATCGGCAGCAAACCGGATGGGATTCATATATCCCGGGTCATGGTATGCTTGTATGGCACATTGACTACTACGAACCCCTCTGGAAAAGCAACTCAGTGAATAACTCAGCCAACCATCAGCATGTTGATATTGTAGAAGCAGATGGCACACAATCCAACTACGATAGAGACGGTGATTCTTTCCCCGGGGCTTCCGGAAAGACATCTTTCACTGACAACACCACACCCTCAATGACTGATTGGTTTGGTAAAGGTTTAGGAAAACCGATTACCAATATCAAGGAGAAAAATGGAGTTATCACTTTCTCGCTACTCGAAGGCACCGAGATTCCGGCTCCGGAAAATTTCTCAGCTCTTCCCCCCTCTGATGTAAGCCATACAGGGTTTACTGCCAATTGGGGTTACTCTACTCTTGGCTGTACTTATTATCTATCTGTTTACACTAAGCAGGACAATAATATAGTCTACCTCCCGGGGTTTGAAAATCTTAACGTAGGCTATTGCCACAACTACGAAATCACAGGTCTTGAGCCGGATAAGGATTATTATTATTCAGTTTACGCCATAGCACCTGATAAAAAGCAGAAAACCGATGTGACTGAGGAAATGCCGGTCACAACATCTCCTATTACCTTCAGAGTCCTTGCACCTGAGGCTCCTGTAGCTGAAAATAAACTGGATGTCTCATTTGATCTCTCATGGACTCCTATGGATGAAGCGGAAGAGTATTTTGTTAATGTCTATACTACCAGTCCTGATAATGAAAAATCAGAAGTTGCAGAATTTCTCATAGAGAATCCGGAAAACTGGACTTACGGCTTTAATAAATACTTCGGAGACTTTGAATATTGCGGTCTGGATTCTCCCGCAGCCAAATTTGAAGAAGACGGCCACTACATTGAGACGGCGCAGTATCCCGAGGTACTTGGACTTCAATTCTGGAGCATGGGCGTTGATACTGAACCGGGACAGACTCTGGCTATTGACTTCCTGACACCTCAAGGATGGATAAGAGACAGTGAAGTGGAACTTATCTCCGGCACAGGAGTCAACACTGAAATAAAAGAGCTTTCTGATAAGTCTGATTTTGAGGGTCCTGTTTCGGCTGCAAGAATCACACTTGAGGAGTGTCGGGGAGCAAAAGCCTCAGTTGATGATATTAAAATCATTTATGCCGACCGCTTTACCCGAACTTATATTGATGGATACCGTAACGTTTCTACAGGCAATAATCTATGCCTTACAGTGAGCGGTCTTGAGCCGGAAACTCAATATCGCGCTAACATTGTTGCACGTAATTCAGAAGGCGTATTCTCTGCTGAATCGCCGGAAATTAAGGTATTCACTACCAAGCAAACCGGTATAAACAATCCTTCAGATGCAGTCACTGAACTAAAAGCCTACGCAAATGGTACAGAAATCATTATATTCAGCTCAGCATCTTCCGTTGCAGTCTATAATGTTGCAGGTATCAGAATTGGTGAAAGCAAAGTTACTGACGGTAAGGCTTCAATTCCAACTTCTGTAGCAGGACTTTACATAGTAACAGATGGGAAGGCGGCTCGCAAAGTAATCGTAAAATAAAGGTTCGCCTTTTCGTACTCAAACTTTTAAGAGGCTATGTTCAAAAATGAACATAGCCTCTTAAATATTTTAAAAGAATCAAATAAAGGAATTCTTCAGATTATTTTCTGCGGAAAAACCGGAAAATTTTCATACCCGTTCTGGCCACCGTTGAAGCCATACGAAAATAATCTAAATATGAAAGCGAGGAAACAATACGCTGTAAAGTCTTTCCGGAAATTGCAGGTATGGAAATACCACCGCTATCATTCTTACTCTTGCCAAAAGGAAGTAAGCCCGCTATTGCCTCTTTCTTTGCTATAAGGGTCTCTTTTGCCAGTTCAGCTTGCAAAGCTACAAATGCGCGTTGCCATTGCAGCTCTTCAAGCGTATAGCCCTTAAAATCGGGGGCACTTTCTGTCGAATCGATAGTCTTAGCTTGTTCGTTAGTGTTTTTTTCTTGATTCATAACTGCAATAATTATGATTGTTTGTGACTTTTTTCCTTATTCTGGCTAAGCATCAGTCGCGTCAGGAACCTCGAAATGGGATTGAGAATGAGCGTTCTCTTGAATATCACTATCAACACAATCACCACAAGCACTATACCGGCCGATGCAAGATAAGCCAATGAGGGCGGAATATAAGCTTTAAAAAATTCTGCTGAGGCTAATAATAATAGTACAAGCATCATTGATGCAAGAAACAATATCACCGCACTCATAGCTACAGCACCGGCAAGCATTGTGAGTTTCTCAGCCGCTGTGAGTTTCATGTAACTGTATTCCAGAGACACGTAGCGACGAAGTAATTCAATTATTTTGCGCAACTCGGCAAAAAGATTAGTCTTCATAGCGGAGCTAAATTGAGTAAAGATGTATGCGCGGTATTGACTTGCGCATACTTCAAGTAAAAGAATATAAATATACTACCGCTTCAGGATGAAAGCCTGCGAAGGCTCACACGCCCGAAGTGGCAGTTATTTCAATAATTCAAAAAAATAGATAGACACAATGCGTGTTGCAACACATTATGCCTCAGCCTCTCCTGTAAGTTCGGCTACAAGGGCGTCAACCTCAGCATCAGAGATTTTAACTCCTCTTTTCTTAAGAAGGCGGCAGATGCGTTCACGTACGTCCTCACCTTTTTCCGGAGCGAAAAGAAGAGCAGCTGATACACCTACAACAGCTCCACCAAGAAAGGCATATAATATATTAAGGGCTTTCATTGTTAATAATTATTTTTTAGATTGTTATACCTCTTTTTCAATCTCTTCTTCGATGGCTTCGGCAATCTCCTCAAGCTTTTCACGCTTCAGAGCGATACCTTTTTCACGAAGAACTTCAACTATTTTACGACGAGTCTTATCTCCCTTTTCAGGAGCGAAAAGAAGACCTACTGCTGCGCCTGCAATGGCGCCACCTACTACTGCTGCAATTACATGTAATGGTTTCATATCTTTATTTTTTATATGTTAATATCCAATTTTTAAATTCGCAATCACTACTATAACAACATCATGTGCCGTTTAGTTTTCAAAATTATAAAATTAATATTATTTAGCAAAATTTAAGACACTTACTTATAGAAAAGCATCCCCTAATTAGCCTTTATTAATAGCTTTCCGACCCGCGCATTTGAAATCTCGAAATTATTTGCTAAATTTGCATTTAATTAATCGGCATTTTATGAAGCAGTGTGACTTCAATTTTGACTTCAAAGGTGTAGGCGTAGCTCTCGTCACTCCCTTCAAACGCGACTATTCTATTGATTATAATGCAATAGCCTCTCTGATCGAATCTATTATTCAGGGCGGTTGTGACTATATTGTTGTTCTTGGCACCACAGGAGAAACTCCTACCCTTACTGAAGAAGAACGAAAAAAAGTAATGCGAACGGTAGTTGACAAAGTCGCTCGGCGAGTGCCTCTGGTTCTTGGCTGCGGAGGCAATAACACCGGTGAAATTGTAAAATTCCTAAAAACCGAAGATCTTTCAGACTTTGCAGCTATTCTCTCCGTAGTACCTCCTTACAACAAGCCTAATCAGGAAGGCCTGTATCGCCACTTCTCAACCATAGCCGAGGCTTCGCCTATTCCTGTTTTGCTATATAATGTGCCCGGAAGAACAGGTACCAATCTACTTCCGGAAACCGTGCTGCGAATAGCTATAGATCATCCCAACGTAGTGGGAATAAAAGAGGCATCGGGCAATCTTGATCAAGCAGCAGCTATACTCGCTGCCTGCCCTCCGGGATTCAAGATTATCTCCGGCGATGACTCACTTACACTTTCAATGATGGCTCTTGGCGCTTCCGGAGTAATTTCTGTGGTGGCCAATGCTCTACCCGCTCAATGGGCGGAATGCATTCATCTTGCCGGAAAAGGAGACTTTGAGAAAGCCGGTAAAATTCTGCTTAGTCTGCTTGATACTATTCATCTGCTTTTTGCAGAAGGAAATCCTGCCGGCATCAAGGCTCTGCTCACTTTGCAGGGGAAGATAGAAAATGTGCTCCGACTCCCATTAGTTCCTGTTTCGTCAAAGATTGAGGAGGCTCTGCGCGGACTTCATCACAAATAATTCTTGCCCGGAATTTGCTAAATGGTCAACAATTATGATTGATCCGTCTACTGCGCAGAAGATTAAAGATACGGCCGACATTGTGGAAGTTGTGGGCGACTATGTGCGCTTGACACGGCGGGGAGCCAATTATATGGGGCTTTGTCCTTTTCACAACGAGCGGACACCATCATTCTCGGTCAACAAGGCTAAGAACTATTGCTATTGTTTTTCCTGTAAAAAAGGTGGCTCCCCTGTAAATTTTCTTATTGAAAAAGAGGGTATCTCGTATCAGGATGCACTTCGTATGCTTGCAAATAAATATGGTATAAAGATAGAGGAGCGTGAACTAAGCGAAGAAGATAAGCAAAATCGTTCAGAACGCGAAGCCATGTTTATTACCAATACCTGGGCAATGGAAAAGATGGAATCTGACCTGACGAATACTGCCGAGGGGAAAAATGTGGGGCTTGCATATTTCAACGAAAGAGGAATCACGGAAGAAGCGCGTAAAGCATTTCGTCTCGGATATGCCATTGACTCTTTCTCTCACCTTTCGGAAGCTGCTGAAAAAGAGGGCTATGACCTACAGGTGATGCAGGCTCTCGGACTTATCGGCCTAACCAAAGACGGCGCTAAACATTATGACCGCTTTAAGGGGCGAGTGATCTTCCCTATTCTTAACCCGGCAGGCAAGGTAGTAGCCTTCGGTGGTCGTGATCTTAAGGGCAATGCGGCAAAATATATTAATTCTCCCGAAAGTCGAATTTATAAGAAGAGTAACGAACTATATGGCTTTTATCAAGCCAAATCTGCAATACTTAAAAGCGATCACTGCTTTCTCGTAGAAGGATACATGGATGTGATCGGAATGTGGCAATCCGGTCTGCAGAACACTGTAGCCTCATCGGGCACGGCTCTAACCCCGGGTCAAGCTGCATTGATTCACCGGTTCACTGAGAACGTCACCCTCATCTACGACGGTGATCAACCGGGCATAAAAGCCGCACTCAAAGGAATGGACGTGCTTTTGGCTCAAAATCTTGATGTAAAACTCCTTCTCCTCCCTGACGGCCATGATCCGGATTCCTTCTCACGTATGCTATCTCCTGATGAATTTAGGAAATATGTGGATGAGAACTCCACTGATATTGTCCGCTTCAAGGCGGAAGTGCTGATGAAGGACTCTAATGGCGACCCTATAAAAAAGTCAGCAGCCGTGAAGAGCATTGTCACATCTCTGGCTGCTATTAACGATGGTATTAAGCGTGCGGTGTATCTTAGAGAGTGCAGCCGTATGCTTGATATTGACGAATCAGTTCTGAGTCTGGAACTATCCAAACAGCGTCATCTGATAAAAGCAGATCTTATTAAAGAACGGGAGAAAGAGCGTTACCCTGATAATTCCTCCGCTCCGGTCCATTCCGGTAATAACCCTGAAGGCACAGCGAACCAAATTGATTCACAGGATACTGCATGTAATATTATTCCACACTCCTCGAAGATAGCACGCTGTGAAGCGGAGGTCTTGCGTTATTGCGTCAAATACGGAATGGTGGAACTATTCTCCTGGACCGATGACGCAGGCCAAACGGTAATGCAGAATGTTATTGAATTTATTAAGGAAGAACTTGACGCGGACGGTGTGACTTTCACCACTCCACTGTATGGGAAGATCTTCAATCGACTCCTTGATATGCTTGACATTTTTTTTACCGCTTACGATCGCGAAACTGAAATAGCTGAGAAAGAAGAAAACACAGCTCTTGAAGCCGGCATTGCGGAAATCGCAGATAAAGCCTCTAACATTGCGGAAATTGAAAAGCTCGAGCAGCAGCTGCGAGAAACTCTCAATGCTCAAAAGATGGAGCGCCTAAATGTTTTTGCAGAAGATTTTGCGCGGCGCCGTCTTGCCGACTGCGAGGATGGTGAGATTAGAAAGATAGTTACAGAGATGGTTGCTGATCACCACGTGCTGAGCAAATTTCATAGTAAGTACGCTGTGATTTATTCCGAACTTGAGCGTCTTCCCGATCTTGTGCCACGAGCTATATCCGAATGGAAAGAGCAAATTATTGCCGATTCTATACATGATATTCAGCAAAAGATATCAGAAGCTGCTGAAAATGAAAATTTGGCAATTCTGACGCAACTAATCGCAGAAAAAAAACGACTAATATCTATTAGAAGTGAGCTCTCACGTAATAATGGAGATCGCATCATTTCACCAAAATAATTATCCGGCAAAGAGACAATAAACTGATACCCGTGATCGAAATTTGCATCCCCGGTATCATGATTATAACTACCTAACATTTATGATATATAATGAATGCACTGGAAATATCACTGTTAAATAAAACGTTCGGAAAAACAGAAGCGCTTCGAGATGTCACTTTCAATGTAGAAGCCGGAAGTATATGCGGACTCATTGGCCCCAACGGAGCAGGCAAGACCACGCTTTTGCGAATTATTAATAATATTTTGCTCCCGGATCGTGGAGATGTGAAAATATTCACAGAACCACTATCTTTTGAGTCTTCGCGCACTATAGGATATATGCCGGAAGAGAGAGGGCTATATGACAAGATGAGCGTTGAAGATCAGATAATGTTCTTTGGCCGCCTGAAGGGTGGTGACGTACGTCAACTGCGCGAGACGATGAAGGAATATATGGAGATTTTCAATCTCACCGGTGAAGAGCGGCGTAAAATCAAAGAACTTTCAAAAGGTAACCAGCAGAAAGTACAAATTATTGCAACTCTTGTACACGATCCGAAACTCGTAATTCTTGACGAGCCATTCTCGGGATTTGATCCAATTAACGGTCAACTTCTTACCCAGCTCGTTGATCGACTTCATGAAAAAGGCACCACTGTGATTCTTTCTTCCCACAATATGGCTTCTATTGAGCAGATGTGCAGCGACATTGTTCTCATAAATCATGGCCACATAGTACTCTCCGGAAAACTTGCTGATATTAAGGAAGACTTTAAAGACGGTTCATACATAGTCGGTACTCGCACCCCGATTGTCGAGAATATAGCTTTGTCATCTCCTGCTATATCGTCAATAAAACCACGAGCTTTACCGAGAAATATACGTGGAGAAGGCTACCTTGTACATAAAGCGCAGGAGGCCTCCAACAATCGCCTACTCGCTGATCTATCCTATCAGTCGGAAATAATCCTTTTCGAGGAAAATCTTCCTTCTCTTTCCGATATCTTTATTTCTGCCACAAAAGAATCAACAACCTCTAAAGCTCAGTAAAATGAATCAGTTAAGTCTTATCATAAATCGCGAATATCGTGCCGATATTACCTCCAAAAGCTTCTGGATCGGCACTCTCCTTTTCCCCATAATAA
>CAYNNV010000046.1:0-14099 GCA_964398625.1 uncultured Sangeribacter sp.
GATAATAGATTATCTTCGTGCCAAAGGGAAGAAAGTTGGTATGGTTAAAGTGCATCTATATCGTCCCTTCTCAATCAAGCATCTTAGAGCTGCTGTTCCCGCATCGGTGAAACGGATTGCAGTACTTGACCGAACAAAGGAAAAAGGAGCGGCAGGAGAACCCCTTTATCTGGATGTGAAGGATGCTTTCTATGGCGATGCCAATGCTCCATTAATTGTAGGTGGACGATATGGACTGGGTTCTAAAGACACTACTCCTGCGCAGTTACTCTCTGTATTTGAAAATCTTGAATTGCCTCAGCCTAAGAATGGATTTACTATCGGAATAGTAGATGACGTGACTTTCTCATCTCTTCCGGTATTGCCTGAATTGACACTTGGAGGCAAGAATATTTTTCAGGCAAAATTCTATGGCCTTGGAGCCGACGGTACTGTAGGAGCCAACAAAAACTCCGTAAAGATTATCGGAGATAATACCGATAAGTTTTGTCAGGCATATTTCTCTTACGATTCTAAGAAATCCGGTGGTTTCACTTGCTCTCACCTTCGTTTCGGCGATGAACCGATCCGCTCTACCTATCTTGTAACCACGCCAAACTTTGTTGCTTGCCATGTGCAGGCGTATCTCCACATGTATGATGTGCTTCGCGGTCTGCAGCCGGGCGGTACATTCCTTTTGAATACTATCTGGGAGGGTGATGAGCTGGTTAAGAATCTACCGAACAAGGTGAAGTCATATCTTGCTAAGAACAACATTAAGATGTATTATATCAATGCATCGGCTATTGCACAGGAGATCGGACTCGGAAATCGTACCAATACCATCCTCCAGTCAGCTTTCTTCCGTATTACTGAAGTAATACCGGTTGATCTTGCTGTGCAGCAGATGAAGAAATTCATTGAAAAGAGTTATGGCAACAAAGGGCAAAATGTTGTAGACATGAACTTTAAGGCTGTTGACAACGGAGATAAGTACCAAATGCTCGAAATAGACCCGGCATGGGCTAATCTTGAGGCCGAACCTCAGACTGTGCCGTCTGAGCCTGAATTTATAACTAATGTAGTGCGTCCAATCAATGCTCAGGATGGAGACTTGCTTCCGGTAAGTACCTTTACAGATATTGAAGATGGAACTTGGATACAAGGCACAGCAGCTTATGAAAAACGAGGAGTTTCGGCATTTGTACCAAAATGGAATAAAGACAATTGCATACAATGCAACCGTTGCTCATTTGTATGTCCTCATGCAGCTATTCGCCCGTTTGTAATGACTGAAGATGAAGTGAAAGCTGCACCCTTCAGTGTAGATGACTGCATTCCGGCTGTAGGAAAGACAATGGCAGGAATGTATTTCGCTCAGGAGGTTGATGTGCTTGACTGTCTTGGTTGCGGAAACTGTGTTGATGTTTGCCCCGGTAAGAAGGGTGAGAAAGCCTTGTCTATGGCTCACATTGAGACTCAGCTTGAGCAGGATAAGAATTGGGAATATTGTGTAGCCAATGTTTCTAATAAAGCGCATCTCGTTGACGTGAAGCTTAATACTAAGAATAGCCAGTTTGCTCAGCCTCTGTTTGAGTTCTCCGGCGCTTGCTCCGGTTGTGGTGAAACTCCCTATATTAAGTTAATGACCCAACTGTTCGGTGACCGCCAGGTAATTGCTAATGCTACTGGATGCTCGTCAATCTATTCAGGTTCTGTGCCCTCTACTCCTTATTGCACTAATAGCAATGGTAATGGTCCTGCATGGGCAAATTCACTATTTGAAGATTTCTGTGAATTTGGACTGGGTATGCACATAGCTTATGATAAGCTACGTAATACGCTCATTAATCTATGCACTCAACTTTCTGCTGATAGTAATGAGGGGGACGACGCCCGCAAACTTGCTCAGGATTGGCTTGATAATAAGGATGATGCTGATCGTTCTCGCTCTTATGGCGAAAAACTTGCGCTTTATGCCGCTCAGCAGCCCGGTGATATTTATAAGAAAATTTTTGACTTGCGTCATTATTTCACTTTGCGAAGCCAGTGGATTATAGGAGGCGACGGGGCAAGTTATGATATAGGATTCGGAGGCCTTGACCACGTGATAGCATCCGGAAAGAATGTCAATATACTTGTACTTGATACAGAAGTTTATTCTAACACAGGAGGTCAGGCATCAAAGTCTACTCCTCTTGGAGCTATTGCAAAATTTGCTGCCGCCGGTAAGCGCATTCGGAAAAAGGATCTTGGGCTGATTGCAACTACTTATGGTTACGTCTATGTTGCTCAGGTAGCAATGGGAGCAGATCAGAATCAAACACTCAAGGCATTCCGCGAAGCCGAAGCATATAACGGTCCATCTCTTATCATTGCTTACTCACCATGCATTAATCACGGATTAAAAGCAGGCATGGGTCATTCGCAGTTGGAAGAACAAAGAGCTGTAGAATGTGGATACTGGCAGCTTTGGCGCTATAATCCGGATGAAGAACTGAAAGGCAATAATCCGTTCTCCCTTGACAGTAAGGAGCCGGACTGGTCTAAATTCGCTGATTTCCTTAAAGGGGAAGTACGTTATGCTTCAGTAATGAAAGAATATCCGGATGAAGCTGCCGATCTTTTTAAGGCGGCTGAGGAAAATGCTAAGTGGCGATATAATAACTACAAGCGTCTTTCTCTTCAGAACTGGGGAGTTGATCCTGAGCTTACAACACTCGGTGAAAAACTTCAAGGAGAAAAGTAATCTACGATAATAAAATTAACCCTATAGGCTGTGGTAGAATTATATGATTTTGCCACAGCCTTTTGATTTTTTCCATTATATTTTCGGGTGTGAAGCAATTATGTATACAGGTGAATAGGTGAGAGTGACAGGCGTTGATGTCTTGCTCAGACGTAGATGTGAATCTGCTGAAATAGATGTTCGGCTTGCACCGGCTCCGGTGAGAATCAGGTGCTCTATCATCTCTCGGCGTGTGGAAAAATGTACCGTGATTCTCTCGTGTTGAATCGTTACATCATAAAATATTTCTGTCATTATGGCTTTTAGTTTATTAAGTGATAGGTAGCGAATTTGTTTGAAATTCTGACTGTGACTATCGCTGCTAAGTTCTTTCAGATTATCCGGAAGAAAAGTCGATATTGCCAACACTCCTTTGGCCGATAGATGTCGTGCGCAGGAAGTTAGAAACTGCTGCGGGTTTATAAACCACTGAATAACGGATGAGGACAGAATGGCATCGTATTTTACATCGGAATTCAGATTTTCAATCCAGTTCTCTGCGTCGCAGGTATGATATTCTTCTTTGTCAGCCACACCAAAAGGCCCGCATTTGTATAGGTCAATAAATGTTGCTTTCTTTGGCTTGATGAAGTCAGAATATGCTTTCGTGAGTAATCCGCTTCCGGCACCTATTTCAAGAATAGAGTCAAGATTCCGGGAATCTATCCTCTCTTTGAAAAGCGAAGATAGCGCAGAGGCTATAATCCTTTGTGCCGAGGCGTGGGCATCGTATGTTGATAGACTGGTTTGAAATCTTTTTCTGATTTGCTCAATTCCAACAATTGTGCTCTTTAATAATTTTGCGAAATCAGGGTAATGATGACCCGATGGAATTTCAATCATTACAACCCCGGATTCATTCCATGCATTCCGTTGATTGGCAGCCGGAAATATTCGGTCATTCTCCGATATGAATGCTGCATCCCATTTTATTCCGGAATTTTCTGGGAGCGACTCAATGAAGGCAAGTTCTTCCTTTAGTCCTTCAAGGTTGCCTTTAGGAAGTTGATCTTCATAGTTTTTGAATACTGATGAAGATCCGAATACTCTCTTTCGGAATTTCAGAAGATTTGTTTCGGAAAGATTACAAGACGTTCCATGGTATATAGCCTCCGATATCCCCTTAGTATCATGACATGGGAAGAGAGTACCATTAATTGCAAAAGCTTTATTTATAGATATTTTTTGAAGACTTGAATTTGCGGCCGCCACACCCAGTGACCAAGCGTATAGATATATTGTTGAATAGTGTTTAAGAATGGAAAAATCCGCTTCAAGTGTTCTGTAATCGTAAGCCACGAGAATGTCCCATCCTTCGGGGGCCAGTGATTCAAACAGCTTGTAATCAGTGCTCCAACCGGTAAAAATCAATATTAACCGGTGGTTACCTATGTTACGATTTGTGAAGTGGAATTTCATTGTCAACCGCTTTTAAAATCTTTTTTGCTATTATTGGGATTTCCTTCGGCGAGAGGGATGAATTGAGACTGATTCTAAGTCTTGCTGTTCCTTCAGGTACTGTAGGCTTCCTGATGGCCATAGCCAGTATTCCGTCTTCCCTCAGTTTTTCGGAAATTTTTACGGCCTTAGTGGAGTCACCGACTATTACGGGAACGATGTGGGAATCGGATGTCACTTTTAGTCCTCCCTCATTAAGGAGATTGACTAATTGCCGAGAAATTATGTGCAGGTAGTTTCGCTCCTTTTGCATAGTGATTATCTTTTCAAACATCAATTGTGACCAAGCCACCGTAGCGGGAGAAAGTGCAGTAGAGAATATGAAGCTCCGGGAAGTATTGACAAGATATTGATGCATAACCGGATGCGTGATGACAAACGCGCCTTCTGAAGCTACACCCTTACCAAGTGTTCCTACAATTACGTCAATTTGGTCTATCAAGTCAAGTTCCTCCGCAAGACCAAGACCACGCTTACCGAAAGTACCTATAGCGTGTGCTTCGTCAAGGTAAAACAAGATATTGGGATAATCATTTTTTAACTTCACAATCTCCATGAGAGGTGCTACATCACCATCCATGCTGAAGATTGATTCTGTCACTACTATTATTCTCTCATAATTCTTACTATGTGCAGATAGAATTTTTTCCAGAGAAGCAATATCATTATGTTTATAGCGATAAAAGTGTGAACCACTGAGTTTTATTCCGTCAATTAAGCTTGCATGTATTAGTTTGTCAGCAACTATCAAAGTTCCTTTGCAAGCTAATGCTGAAAGCGTACCTGTATTTGCATGGTACCCGGAGTTGTAAAGGAGTGCCTTACGGTCATTACCGTATAGCCTCTCAAGCATATTTTCAAACTCTGTATACTCCTTTTGCCTCACGGTAAGTAATCGGCTACCTGACGAAGACATCGCTGCTTCCGGCCATCTTTCCTTAAAGTCTTCAATAAAATCCGTTGCTTTTCGAGCGAGACCAAGATAATCATTAGATACGAGGTCAACAATCTCTCCTGTAGGAGAGGTTGGAATACAGCGCAGATGTCCTTGACTTTCAATTTCTCGCAATATCTTTTTGTATCTCTGCGTCGGCATTATCTGAAAAATATACCGTGAGTTATGAATACATCTCTTTAAGAATCGCAATTAATTCGCGACAGAGTTTGCGTGTCTGATTTTCATTGACCACCATAAAGGGGGGCATGATATAGGCATTCCGTCCAAAAGGACGAATCCAAACTCCATGGTTGACGCAAATTTTCTGAAATTCCGATACATCGACAGGATTCTTTGTCTCAATTACCCCTATTGCTCCCAGTACTCTTACATCCTTTACAAAAGGTAGCCCTTCAGCCTCTGAAAGCTCTTCAAGCATCACCTTTTCTATCCGCTTTATCCTATCCTGCCAATCACTCTCCAAGAGCAAATTAATAGACTCTATTGCGATGGCACAGGCAAGAGGGTTACCCATAAAGGTTGGTCCATGCATCATACATTTCGCTTCACCGGCAGAAATTCTTTCTGCCACGTTGGATGTAGTTGCAACGGCTGAAAAGGTCATATATCCTCCCGTAATAGCCTTTCCAAGCAGCATTATATCCGGCTCAACGCCAGCATGTTCCCATGCAAAAAGTTTACCGGTACGTCCAAAACCGGTAGCTATTTCGTCGAAAATGAGTATTATATCAAGTTCATTGCAAAGTTTGCGCAGTTCACGCAGATACTGAGGATGATAGAATCTCATACCGCCGGCACCTTGCACTATCGGTTCAAGTATTACTCCTGCTAATTCATCCCGATGGTCAATAAGAAGTTGCTTCATCGGTTCAAAATCAGATGCATCCCATTCATCGTGGAAGCAGCAATTAGGAGCCGGGGCAAAATGCCTTATAGGAAGAGAAGAACCAAAAGCTGAATGCATGCCTGTAACCGGATCACAGACCGACATTGCATTCCATGTATCACCGTGATATCCTGATCGGATAGTTGCAAAGTTGGTTCGTTTGTGGTCGCCGATCGCCTGAACCGCCATCTTCATAGCAACTTCAGTAGCCACTGAGCCTGAGTCTGCATAAAAGATATGATTCATTGATTGCGGGAGAATACTCAGCAGCAACTTTCCCAACTTAATTGCAGGATCATGTGTGAAACCACCAAACATGATGTGCGACATTTTATCCAACTGGTTCTTGGCAGCCTCATTGAGTCTTGGATGATTATAACCGTGCACGGCACACCACCATGATGACATACCGTCGATAAGCTCTGTTCCGTCTACAAGAGTGATGACAGCCCCCTTCGCTCCGGCTACTTTATATGCCGGTATTGGATCTGTTGTGGATGTATATGGATGCCAAAGATGTTCTCGGTCAAAATCGTCAAACTGCGTGTATTCAGACCTATTCAACTGCTTCATTGCCTAATTAAATTTTGCAAATGCGAAGTTACAAATTTTTATACACATCGCCAATTCTCTTCCACTTAATTCACCCTTATAAACCTCTCGTAAATCCGCACAAACTATGTTAAATATACTCGTTTCAAGCCGCCGATTACGCTTATGGATTTCTAAAGTCTTCCAACTTTTTGAATAATAGACTACTTTTATACTGGATCAACGTCATAGTAAAGCGTAATACCCTGCATCAAATTTTGTGAGCATAGGTCTGCGTAAACCTTCCTAAGTATGTTTTTTACTTTTGATATGGAGGCCTTTGCATCCATCTTGATCATCAGCATAAGTATATATTGCGATGAAATTCTACCTATAAGTGGTGGTTCCGGGCCAAGTACGTTGGTAGTTCCAAAGATTTCCTTTAGTTGCATGGCAAGTCGGCCGGCATCTTTGTATAGTTCTGCACGGTCACGATGTTTTAATACCACATTTATGACCCTTGTGAATGGCGGATAATTAAATTGTCTTCGTTGCTTTATCTCAAAATTATAAAATGCGGTGTAATCCTGTGTCTTGACAAATTTGAGTATGGGGTTCCCGGGGCTGAAAGACTGGATTAGCACATTCCCTTCCGACTCATGACGCCCTGCCCTACCTGCAGCCTGTGTCATAGAGCAGAAAGCTCGCTCTCCTGCACGGAAGTCAGGAAAATTAAGAAGAGAATCAGCTCCTAATATCCCTACCAATGACACACCCCTGAAGTCCAGACCCTTGGTTACCATTTGTGTACCAACGAGTATGTCGGTATCTCCCTTTGAAAAGTTTTCAATTATCTCCTGATATGAGGTTTTTGCACGTGTCGTGTCAAAGTCCATGCGTGTGACTTTTGCCTCCGGAAAGCGTGCGTGAAGAGTGTCGGCAATCCTTTCCGTGCCGTAGCCACCTTTGAATATGGCATTTTCTCCACAGGCCGGACAAAGACTCGGTAGCGGAATGGTGTAGCCGCAATAATGGCAAGAAAGTGTGGATGAGGTCTTATGGTAAACCAGTGAGACGTCACAATTTATACACTTTGGTGACCAACCGCAGTTTCTGCATTCTACGAAAGGAGCATATCCTCGCCTGTTCTGGTAAAATATTGCCTGCGTGCCCGCATTCAGGGCTTTACGGGTTGATGCTGACAGCGGTGCGGAAATAAACCCGTCAATTGTATGAGCCTTGGCTTGCTCCCGCATATCTATTATTTCTACTTTTGGAAGCTGAGCACCTTTATATCTTTCATTGAGGGTGACTAATCCGAACTTTCCGTTGAGAGCCTTGAAATATGTTTCAACGGATGGAGTCGCGCTTCCAAGAAGCACAGGAGCTCCATGCATGGATGCGAGCACAATGGCTGCGTCGCGGGCATTATATCTTGGAGCCGGGTCTTGCTGCTTAAAACTTGACTCATGTTCTTCATCTACTACGATGAGCCCGAGGTGAGAGAACGGGAGAAATAGGGAAGAGCGTGCACCGAGTATCAGCAGTGGTTCGTGAGATTCGAGGACACGGCGATAAATTTCTGTGCGCTCGTTATCGGTGAATTTGGAGTGATATACAAGAAGTTTTTCACCGAATATTTTTCTCAAGCGGTCAGTAAGTTGGGTAGTTAGACTAATTTCCGGCACAAGCATTAGCACGCTTTCGCCACCGTTGAGAGAGCGAGAAATAAGGTGTGAGTAAATCTCGGTTTTACCGCTTGAAGTGACGCCGTGAAGCAGACAAACTTTCTTATACTCCCATTCGCTGATTATGGATTCAAGAGCCGCCTGTTGTGCATCAGACAGTTCAGGAAGAGTGGTCATCGCAGCCACGGGCAACGAGAAACGATTGATTTCGCGAGTATAGAGTGTAAATATTCCTTTATCAATCAATGCTTTCAGAACTCCCGGGCTGCAAGCGGATTTTTGCATAAGTTCATCTTTGGTTACCGGCTTGGAATCAACTGAGGGATTAAGCCAGCCGGAAAGGTCAAGCCACTTCAGAAGCATCTTTTCCTGTGCGCGAGAGCGGGTGACGAGATCAAAGTATGAATGAAGTTTGTCAATATCACCTTTTTCTGCGCAAAGAGCAACCATTTTTTGCCGCTTAGGTCTGTAACGCTCTGTGATTTTTTCATTGATGATAAGTACGTCGCGCTCAAGAAGTCGGTTCACTGTGATTTGTACCGAGGATTTACCGATAATCTTCCTGAGTTCCTCAAGCTTACCTTTTCCTGATCTTGAAGCAAGCACTTCCAATACCTCTTTTTCTGCATCTGAAAGTGGATTGCCTTCAAGCTCCTCAAAGTCAGGATTTATTGCTACGTAAGTCTCGCTTTCTATCTTCAGTCCGGCAGGGAGAGCGCATTTGAAGACATCGCCGAGTGTGCAAAGATAGTAATCAGCTATCCAATCCCAGAGCTTTAATTGAGGATATTTAACTATTGGCATAGGGTCAAGCACATCAATAATGGGCTTAACTTTGTATCCTCTGGGAGGGGTAGTGTGAATGCTCCTAACTATGCCTGTGTAGAATTTGCGACTACCGAACTGCACACACACTCTTGAGCCTTCCTTCAGTTGTGGAACCATCTGGTCAGGGATGGAATAAGTGAAGGTAGACTGTATAGGGAGTGGAAGGATGATTTCAGCGAAACGATCCACCGATTTTCTCAGAATAGATAAGTTGCCCGCACAAGCCATCCTTGCGGCCTAGCGCTAAGGTTGTCAAGTTTGGCTGTTTTGAGCTGGTATGTCAGCCCCCAGTAATATCCTCCGGATAATTGAAATTTCGTAAACAATTCTACACCGATGCCTACTTGAGCCATGATGCTGCCACCTGAGAATTTAATTGCGTTAAGATTTGAATGTCCTGCATTTATTGAGAATACCGGGCCACCGTATACAAATGGCGCTACATATCTTTCCACACCCATGAGATTGGTGTATTTGAAGCGCAGATTAACCGGGATATTAATGCAGTGGGTATAGCATTGCTCGGTGCCGTAACCATCAAGCGACCATACAGGACGGTCACCGAGATGAAGTTTGGAGCCAATCATGCTCCAGTTTAGTCCAAAATCCACACCGAACCCTATGCCGGGAATCATCAATTCTCCTATTACGCCAATTTCAGGTCCGACAGAGGGGTCTACGCCAAAGAGATTGTCGCGAAAATGAAGCTTGGATATATTTATACCGGCTGTCGGACCCCAGCGAAATTCCGCTGAGGCTCCGAATGCTGCCGACAACAGTATTAATGCTGCTAATATTTTCTTTAACATCAGCTTATTGCTTTAGAAAAGATATGCGGCTGTAATTGTCCAGTAGTTATTTTTGGTCTTAATATCATTTGAAGTGTTACCAACCAGATTTACCTTTTCAAACACGTTATTCATACCGATACCGTAAGATGCACCAACCTGAAGATGCTTGATAAGTTCTACACCAAGACCAATATTCCAGGCGCACTGAAAAGTTTTGGTCTTGAATACATCATCGCTGCCGCCAAGTTTAAAGGCAAAGTCCGGACCGGTGAATACATACGGAGAGATTATGTTGCCTACAACCGGCAGTCCTATTTTCCATTTCACATTAATAGGAATCTGGAAGAAATTTTTAGCGCCTGCTCCGGTTTCTGCAAGTAAAGTTCCATCTTCTTTCACTACTTGGTCAACAGAAGAATTCATGCGTGTGTACATCAGAGATGCATCAAAGCACAATCCGATTACGGGAATCTGAAATTCAGTCATAACACCTCCAGTGAATCCACAACCGTTGCTTGACTTAAAATTATCTTGCACATTGCTGAGTGACAGTTTATTGATATTGACACCGGCCTTTACACCAAATCTAAATTGTGCATTTGCTGCTGTCACGGTTGCTACGATAAGAGAGAAAACCACTAAAATTCTTCTAAAATTCGTTTTCATATTATTTGATTTTGTTGTTTTAGATTACAAAGTTAGTCAATTTATTTTATGTTACAAATATTTAATAATTGTCTTTAGAAAAGAAGCATATATCGCTCATTTTTCTTTAACTTTGCAGGTGAATTTAAATCAGTAATATAAATGAGCGAAGAATTAAATACAAATGATAATTCGGTTACTCCTGCGGATGAAGAGCTTAGAGTGACTCAAAAAGCGGTTGAAATGCTTCGTACCGTTTTTGACCCTGACTTGGCAGTAAGCATTTATGATCTTGGCCTAATCTATAAGATTGACTACGACGTAGAAAAAAAGACTCTTCACGTTGATATGACGTTGACTACTGCCGGTTGTCCGGCTGCTGACTTCATATTTGAAGATGCGCGACAGAAACTTGTCAGCATTGATGGCCCTGAGAAAGTAGATCTTCAGTTGGTATTTGAGCCTGCCTGGACTCCGGACTTGATGACTGAAGAGGCAAAACTGCAATGTGGGTTTCTCTAATATTTTATCTCTGCTTTGGCTGCTGAAAAGAAAGTATACTTTATTTCTGACCTTCATCTTGGTGCCGGTACTGAAACGGACAGGATGAAAGCGGAGCGTCGGGCAGTCTCCTTGCTCAATACCCTTAAGAATAAGGCATCTGCAATTTTTCTTCTTGGTGACATTCTTGATTACTGGTTTGAGTACCGGTATGCAGTACCGCGCGGGTATGTACGTTTTTTGGGTAAACTTGCCGAACTTTCCGATGCGGGAATATCAATATCTTGGCTCGGTGGTAATCATGACTTGTGGGGTAAGGACTATATGATGCGCGAAATGGGAGTGCGTTATCTCAATGGTACCATTGAAGAAGAGATTCAAGGAAAAAGATTTTTCCTGTCTCACGGTGATGTGGAATCTGAAAATCGGTTTGCTCAGAAATTGATGGGTCGCGTTTTCAGAAGTAAAATCTGTCGTGCCCTCTATGCTGCTGTGCATCCTCGGTGGACTATTCCGCTTGCTTCCGGATGTAGCTCTGCCTCAAGAAATCACTTCCGGGAGCGGTTGAAATCCGACACTAATATACTTAAAGAGATGGACGAGGCTGAAGAAAGACTTGCTCAATTTTCTGAGAATCATTACTTAAAGTCACGGATTAAACCTGACTATTATATCTTTGGACATCTTCACCGCGCAGCGGAGAGAGTGCTTCCTTCAGGGAGCAGGATGGTTATTCTTGGCTCCGGATTAGGGGAGGGGATAGAATATCATGAGTTTGACGGTGAGAATATTAGGATGCTCACATTTAAGTGACTTAGTCCTGTGGATTCTTGTTTAAGTTGCAATGATCCTTTATTTCAGAATTTGCTTCCTTAATAATCTCGTTAGTGTCTCGATGTAAATACTTTCGTTTTTCTTTTATCTTTTCCTTTTTACGCAGAAAGATAAATACCCCTATTATAATGAGCAGTTCGGCTCCCACAATGGAGAAATATCCGATATAATCATGGTCTACTGTGATACGATCTCGTCCTATCCATGCCATAATACCGAGATAGATAAGTAGCAGTATTGGCACCCATACGTATTTTTTTCTGGATATTTCTAAGAATTTATTGCTCATCTTGAGTTTCTTCTTCGGGATAAGTCAGATAAGGTGATTTTTTAGGAATAAAACTGCCTGATGAAAGTGCTTTATATATATTGATGCAAGCCTTGGCATCAAGAGCAGCGTAGGCTTGTTGATGAGAAGTAAGTTCGGGAGCTTCCCAATTAGTGAGCCGCTGCCCCTTGGAGATTCTCAGTCCGAACAATATACCGTAAATCCTGGTGAGACTATTATCCTTGATTCTGAATTGTTTGACATATTGCTGGAGGTCTATGAATCCTGCAGGCTCAAATTTTGCTAATTTCCCTAGATTAAGAAAGTCGTCGTGTATGGATACTCCAACCTTAAGAATAGAGGCGTCTTCAAGCAGATAACGTAGATTATCTGTAAAACCGGTCTTATTGATTCGGAATAGGTAGCATCGGTTTGCTGTAGCAAGCTGCAAGAGAGAGACAAGATGGGTCTGGCCACGCTTAAAAGCGGGTTTAGTTTCTGTGTCAAAACCTATTATGTCGGATTTTCGCAGATATTCTATTGCTTCATCGATATCTTCCTCTCTGTCAATTATTTTGATTTCACCCTCGTAAACGGCAGCAGGCAGGGTATTTAGCTCCGTTTTGGGAATAGAGAGGAAGAATTGTTTTTCTTCAGATTGCTCGTTAGATTGTTCCATCACATTGCAAAGTTAACTATTTTATTCCTACCTTACAATAATAATTTTGCAGTTCGATTTTGAATTTCTCAGTTATGTTTAATCGTATTTAGTCCTTCATGTCAAGCCAGATAGTATCCGGGAGATTGTCACAAACATATTGACGCAGATAGTTACGTGCATCATCGCTCACAATTTTATCTTTAGAAAAATGAGGATTCCATATTACTGAATGCACTTTGAGTCCGTATCGCGAAGCAGCCTGGAGTGTAAGAAGTGTATGATTTATTGAGCCGAGAGCTCCGTTGGTCACAATCACCACAGGCAAATTGTTTTCAGCAATATAATCAGCAGTAAGATAGTCTCCGCAGAGTGGCACAAGCAGTCCGCCGGCCCCCTCTATTACTACTGTATCATAGCCATAATCCTTGAGCAGCTTTTCAGTAGCTCGAGTTGCAATAGTGAAGTCTATGTTAACTCCGTCAATTTTTGCAGCCAAGTCAGGCGATGCGGGGTAGGATAAGATGATAGGCGCAGTGGCGTGGTCAAGATCGGCCTGAGTCATAGCAATACCCATCACTTTGCGGTGCACGTCAATATCCTCGCTGAAGCCTATATTGCCGGTTTGAATAAATTTCTGGGTGATTACTTTTTTTCCGCTTAGGGCAATTTTGGAGGCAAGCCAACCTGTGGCGTAACTCTTCCCGACATCAGTACCTATGCCGGTGACAAAAAGTTTATCCGGTATATTATTCTGCATATTTCAGTCAAGTATTTATAAATTGCGGTGTGCCACATAAATGTCTGACACACCGCAACCTATTCATAAAATCCAACCTGTTTACCAGGCAAACATGGGATATTCGTTCATCATTTCATTTACTTCCTGACGCACTTCCTTGATTACTTCTTCATTGTCGGCGTTGGTAAGTACACGGTCAATGAGTTCTGCAATCTTCTCCATGAGGTCTTCCTTTGCACCACGGGTTGTGATAGCTGCCGTACCGAAGCGAAGACCGGAGGTGAGGAACGGGCTACGGGAATCGTAGGGCACCATATTCTTATTGGCTGTAATGTCAGCCTCAACAAGTACTCTTTCAGCCTTCTTGCCGCTCATCTCAGGGAATTTAGGACGAAGGTCAACAAGCATGCTGTGATTATCAGTACCGTCAGAGATTATCTTGTAGCCTCGTTTGATGAGAGCATCGGCGAGAGCGGTTGCATTTTTCTTTACCTGAATAGCATATTCCTTCCACTCGGGCTGAAGTGCTTCGCCGAAAGCAACA
>CAYNNV010000047.1:0-13934 GCA_964398625.1 uncultured Sangeribacter sp.
AGTCGCTAACCCATATAGGTATCTCCTTGCCGGTAAGTGGGTTAATAGCATACGAACCCGTGAATACGCCCGATACTTTCTTTTCAATCTGTCGCTCGCGTTCTGTCTTGTGTTTTACCTCGTTGAGATACTTGCTTACAGCCTCTTTCTGCTCTTCAGTTGTAAGCATGGCCACATACTCCGATGCCGGAGCGAGCACCATAAAGGTGACGCCGAAAATGGTGTCGGCTCGTGTGGTGAAGATCTCCAGTTCAAGGTCGCTGTCCTTCACCGGGAAGCGCATCTCCGCACCTTCGGAGCGGCCAATCCAGTTGCGCTGCGTCTCCTTCAGAGAGTCAGTCCATTCAAGGCGGTCAAGGTCGCGCAGAAGGCGCTCGGCATAGGCCGACACCCTCAGAATCCATTGGCGCATCAGGCGCTGCTCCACCGGATGACCGCCACGCACGCTCAGTCCTTCGCTCACTTCGTCGTTGGCGAGCACTGTGCCTAATTCCGGACACCAGTTCACCATCGTTTCCCCCTGATAAGCTATGCGATAGTTCATCAGCAGGTCGCGCTTCTCGGCATCGCTCATGGCGTTCCACTCGGCTGCGGTGAAATTCTTCTCCTCAGAGCAGGCTGCGTTGATACCCTCGGAGCCGTGCTTGGCGAAGTGGTCGGTAAGTTCCGATATAGGGCGGGCTTTCCCGGCTTCGGAGTCATACCAGGAGTCAAACATCTGCATGAATGCCCACTGGGTCCAGCGGTAATATTCGGGATCGCAGGTGCGCACTTCGCGGCTCCAGTCAAACGAAAGCCCAATCTTGTCGAGCTGCTCTCGATAACGGGCAATATTTTGAGTAGTAGTTACTTCCGGGTGCTGTCCGGTTTGTATGGCATATTGTTCCGCAGGAAGACCGTAGGCATCATATCCCATGGGGTGAAGCACGTTGAAGCCCTTCTGTCGCTTATAGCGTGAGAAAATATCGGAAGCTATATACCCTAAGGGATGGCCTACGTGCAGACCGGCTCCCGAAGGATACGGAAACATATCAAGCACATAAAATTTAGGCTTCTCGGAGTCTTCCTTCACTTTATACACCTCATTATCGCGCCAGTAACGTTGCCAACGCTCTTCTATCTCTTGCGGATTATAGTTCATAGCTCAAAAATTATTGACATCACAAATTAGAATGCAAAGATAAGAAATTTTTTTCATAGAGGCTAACCCACTCTTCGCTGCCAATTACATTTCATATAAACCAATTCAGGTCGCACCCACTGAAGGTGCGACCTGAATCTTATTGATTGGTCTGACGGCTAAAAACCATAGTCTTATTCAAAGCTTGTGACTGCTCCCATAAAGATGATTGCTCCTGTGGAGTGCTCACGAATTACATAAATGAAAGGAGAATCAAGGTAGTATTCACCGGGACCATGCATACCGCAAGAATCGCCCACAATACTTGCTGCGCCTCCTTCAGAACCCTCTTTGTTCACAATAAGCTTTGCGTTGTGGATAAAGCCTCCAAAACCAAATGTTTTGCCTATTAGAATATTGTTGTATCCATTTTGCACATTGTCGTTATTAAACCCAAGATTTTGGAATATTCCCATCATATCACCATCTGCCTCTGAGGTAAATTCAGGCATTACGAATATCCAATCTTCTTTGTTCAACCCGTTGATCATCTCCGCCATTTTCTCGTATGTCAATGTCTCAACCATCTCCTCAAAACTCTTCCTCCAACTTATGGGACTAAATATTGTCATACTCATATTCCCATTTCCGTATGGAATATCAAAACAATATATATCATCTATATAATTGACAAGATACTCTCCATCATATTCCATGTATTCAGGCCGAGATAGACTTCCATCTAAATTTGTGAATTCATTCTTACGGTAGGACTCAGCTTCAGAGAATGGATTAGTCCATTTGGCTTTTAAGTAAGTGGTGTTAAGAAGAGCTTCAGAATTAATTAGAGGCGCTTTAAGGAAATCAGGAATCAAACCATGGGTCTTCTCATTTACAAAAGCATTGATGGCTGCCATTCCCACCTCTCCGGCTGAGGATTTCAATATATTTTCCCCATTATAGTATTGATTGAGAATATTGAGAAAATTAGGCTGAATCTCTACATCCTCAGGATGCCATATAGAATTTGAAAATGTTATTTCCACATTCTCCCTATCCGTCTCGGGAAGTGCAGTCAGATAGATATAATTAGTCTCATTAAGTTTCTTGAGTCCTTCGGCTGTAGTATCGTAACCGATCATTTTTAGAATCTCATCCCTGCTTTCTGCTGTATCTCCGTTTGCAAGCATAGAGAGGACGGCCATAACGCTTGTCGGACTCAAACATATATTCTTATCTTTAGCCTCTGAATACGCAGCCTTGAAAAGCCTTACTGAAAAATCATTAGCGATTGCAACGTCACCGGCACTGATATCTGAAAGGTTTGCTTCAGGCAAAACTATATCTTCAACAGGAGCGATCGGGTCAACAGGAGCAGGAGTAGGGGCATCTTCATTACTGCACGCCGACATACCAAGCAATGCCGCTATACCAAATATATATGATATTTTTTTCATAACTGTAAATATTTGAAGTTTAATATTAAATGTTGGTGTTTACTTAATTATTATCTTTTTTGTATCAATCACAGCACCGTCGCGATTATTCATTGGCGAGGCGCATTTTGTTATTTTTAGTATTACTTCCCCATAGGCGGTAAAATATTAGGATTAATAAAAATCCATATCAAAATTCGCTTGAAAGATGATATCTTTTTGATTTCGGCGGCAAGTTAATGAAATATTTTTGATTCTCCAAATATTTTTTTGCAAAATTTTATGCAAAATCATCAAATTGCCCAAAATTTACGTCTTAATGATACTTTGAGATTGATTTATTTTTGTAACTACTTAATTTAATGACTGCTTATAATGTTCCTCGGATCGTTCTTGTCTATAGGTCCGGCATTCTCACGGAGGAAATTTTCTAAAAATGACTGTCAGAGCTCCTTGTCAAAGATAATATCGGTGTTTGTCTTCAGGCGTATTTCTATTTTGATTCTATTGAGATTGATGGGCTGAGTGGGAAATAGCTGAGGTAATACTTTGGTGTTGGGATTTTTTATTAATTTTGCCGAAAATTTTGAGTCGTGAGGAAATATTTATTCTCTTTAATTTTCGCTCTTATCGGAATCGTGATTCCCTTGACTGAGGCATCGGCACAGATTCTCCCGGTGCATGATCAGAAGGTTTTCACAGATTCGCTCAGGCGCGAGTTTGACAATGCTCCCTATTTCGGCCTTTACAAGGATAATTATTTCACTGTGGGCACAACTGTAGGATCGAAGCCCTCAGTCACTAACAGCGATGTGAAGTTTCAGGTGAGTATCGCTCAGCGCCTGACTAAATCCACGCTCCCTTGGCATACTTTCCTCTTTCTGATGTATACTCAGAAGACTTTCTGGAATGTGTTTGAAAATTCCTTACCGATGCACGATATGAATTTTAATCCCGGCATCGGTCTCTCAAAGCCATTTTTCAGTAAAAACCGCTATATAGGAAAGCTAACGCTACTTGTGGAGCACGAAAGCAACGGGCGCGACTCTATCTGGTCGCGCAGCTGGAACCGTATTTCACTTTGTGGTTCCGTGATGATTGATGACTGGCTCATGGTGCACTCTAAATTCTGGATTCCGATCATTGACGGTATGCACAACAAGGATATTCTCAATTACTGCGGTATTTTCCAGACCGGTGTCTTTGTCAACACCTTTAATAAGCGGTGCGGATTCGGTCTCACACTGGTGAAACGCAAGGGCTGGAACCTGAACTTCAATACAATCTTTGAATTTAACTGGCTTGTGAGCAAGAAAAGTAATCAGTATTTATTCGTGCAATACTATAATGGCTATGGCGAATCGCTTCTTGACTACAATGTGTTTCATTCCCGGCTGAGGGTAGGAATAGTGATTAAACCCAAATTCTTCTCCGACTTCTGATATGACTTTCTTTACTTTTCATCTTTCCGCTCTTTCAATAGTCCTCCTCGTGGCTATGCTTGCCTGCGTAGGTGCTGCCTTGCTTTTCGGTCTTCGCCCGCTTATTAATGTGATCCGCTATAAATCGCATGAGAAGTCTCAAGAGCCGTTGGCTGATAATGAAGCTCCGCACCCTTCGCGCAAAATATCTGTAGTAGCTTACGGTTATCCCGATACTGACATTCTTCCACCGTTTTTAGACGCGGTAATGGCTCAGGATTATGATGACTTCGAGGTGATTGTAGTGCTTGATTCTTCCCAGGAGAAGACCGCTAATATCACGGAAGAACTTGGAGGCCGGTATCCGAATCTTTACCTCACGTTTATTCCCCCCGGCTCGCGCTCACTGTCGCGTCGTAAGCTCGCCCTGATGGTCGGTATTAAGGCAGCCAAGGGGGAAGTTGTGGTGCTTACAGCCACTAATTGCTGCCCTGCTTCAGGCCACTGGCTCAGCGAAGTGGCTGAGGCTACATTCGGTGCTCACAAGGAAGTGGCGTTAGGCATCTCGGTTGATTCTAATGAGTGCGAGGAGGCAGCGGCTCATCCGTTCTTGCGGTTTGCCGGCTCAATGACCACACTGCAGTGGCTCGGCTTTGCCATAGCCGGTGCTCCATATCGAGGTGACGGCCAGAACCTGGCATTTGCCCGCCATCTCTTCTTTGATAACAAAGGATACGCGCGCTCCCTTTTTCTGCAAGGAGGTGAGGATGATATGTTTGTCTCTGAAATTACCAATTCCTCAAATACTTCCGTGATGCTTTCTCCGGATTCATTCATGGTGGCTGAATGGGGCGACGGCTGGCGCAGAATGTGGCATCAACGCAGAGACCGGTATGACTTCATATCGCGATATCTGAGGCGCCGTCCCTTTGTTGAGGCCGGTATTTCATCGGCTCTTCAATGGCTCGTGGTAATACTCTTCATTAACGTAATCATATTTTGTCATTCCACGATTTGGCCGATACTTTTCGCTTTAATTCCGTTAGCTGCACTCTATGTGGGCGACAGGATTATCTATAATCGTGCCGCATCACGCATCAAGAGTCCGGAAGAAAAGTGGCTTGTATGTCCTTATATGCTTGCGCGCCCTGTTGCAAACTTCTATTGGCGCCTGAAGTCACGCTCCAAGCGATTTAAAAATTATACATGGCAGCGACCGTAAGAGGGTGCTACAGATTGTATAGAAAATTGAATAGAAATAAGTTTAGACGCCGGTTTACGGATTTTTCAGAATGTTTTCCGCTATCATCCAATCAAGCGGAGTGTCAAGGTCAAGACTGCGTTCACGCGGCATTACCGACGGTATTCGGCGCTTGAAACTTCCTAATGGCCCGAGGCGCAGCGAGTCAGTATTGATTACGTAGACCGCTCCATTGTATTCCCATACTTTCGGCGCATCTTGCCGGCGAGTGTAAAGTCCGGATCCTTTACTGATATGAAGATAGCCGTCGGCGTCTTTCTCAAAAGCATTGTAATAGGGATTTGTGGCCGCCTCGCATACCGTGACAACCATATCAGCTTCCGGAGTATATAGCTCCAAAGCCTGCGCTATATCTTCCGCCTGCCGAAGCGGAGAGGTGGGCTGAAGCAATACGAGCCGGTCATAATGCAGTCCCATATTCTCGTAGAAGTCAAGCGCATGGAGCATTACTTCGTAAGAGCCGCTGTTGTCGCGTGCGAGTTCATCTGGTCGAAGAAATGGGACAGCAAGACCATAAGCCTCCGCCGTCTTTTTAATCTCTTCGGAGTCGGTGCTGAGGCAGATGTCGGAATCATCGGCAAATTGCCGGGCGCAGTCTATAGCATGGCAGATGAGTGGCTTGCCGGCAAGCGGCTTGATATTTTTTCCGGGAATTCCTTTGCTGCCGCCGCGTGCGGGGATGAGAAAGAGAGTGCGCAATGGATGAGTCATATTATATCATAGAATTTTTTCTGAGGGAAAGCCTTGAATTCCGTTGATAGAATGGCATCGGCCATAAGCTGCGGAGTATCAGGCTTGAAATATGGATTTAACCCTTTCTTTGCGAGGCTTTGAAAATCTTTTGACAAGACTTTCTCAAGTCCGGCAGCAATATCCTCAGTATCATTGGAGCAATGAAATGTGGCCGGTGCCGTGGTGCGTCCTTGCTGTCTTATCCCAATATCAAGAGTAGGAATTCCGGCAGAAGGCACTTCAACTATTCCCGACGAAGAATTTCCAACTACTGCCCCGATATGCGGCAGCAGGGAATGATAGCGTATGCGGCCGAGCGAAGGAATCACCTTTGCTCTGTTCGGATGCTTCTCTGCAAAGGCTTGCAGGAGCCCTATAAGGGGTGCAGGATCGACGTCGTTGTTCGGGTGGGTAAATATTATTCGGTTGGAATTTATTCGCTTCTCAAGGGCTCTGAGGAGTGCTTCAAGCTGAGAGACCGGAGATAGGTTGCTTCGAGTGGCTGCATGGAGAGTGACAAGCAGAGTGTCTTTGCCGGGAGTAAATCCTAAGGAAGACTCTAATTCTTCAAGACTCATTTTCTCTATATTTTGCGCACTCCAGGCGCCGATAGCTCCTGTATTGATTACTGTCTCCGGCTGTTGTCCCGACTGAATCACTCTCCTGCGGTATTCTTCAGTCTCCACGAGATGAAGAAGGGAAAGCTGGGTTACGGCATGGCGCATAGCATCGTCAATAGCTCCTTCGGAAATGGCGCCGCCGGCAATGTGAACCACCGGAATCCCGACAATTGCAGCCGTTGATGCTATCGCAAGTATCTCGCTTCGATCACCGAGTACAACTACGCAGCGGGGCTTTAGACTCTTTAGTGCCTTCGAAAAACCGGCGGCAGTCTGAGCGAAAATCTCAGGAGCAGTGCCGTGAGCCGGTATTTTTGCAGCTATCTCGAAGCCGTCGTTTTCAATCTCGCGCCACGTTTCTCCCATTTCCGGGAGCAGGTGCATATTACCTACGGCAATGATAGGAGCTTGGCCTCTGAACCGCAATTCTGAGGCAAGGGGCGAGAGTAGTCCCCAATCGGCGCGTGTGGTGGTGGCAAAGAGTATAGGTGAAGGCATCAGATATCACTACATTCTATAAGATGATCATAAAGAAAGTCGCGCTCTGCTCGACGCCCGATCACGTCGTCCCAGTGCATTGGTGAAATTCCTGATCCCGGACGCTTGACTGTGATATTCTCTTCTGTGAAAATTTCTCCTTTGCGTATGTCGCGGGCTGCAACGATGCTCTTGCGAGCCACGACTATATTCCCGGCTTCAGAGTCGGTCACCATTTTCCGGGCTGTGCCAAGAGATGTTGCCACATTTCTTACAGACTTTACCAGTCTCTTAAGTTCATCGGGTTCGATTGATGCTTTGTGGTCGGGACCAGGGAGATTTCGGTCAAGAGTGAAGTGCTTCTCCACCACGCAGGCACCGAGAGCGGCAGCAGCTATGCTCACTTCAATACCCTCTGTATGGTCGCTGTAGCCCGTGCGAGTACCGGTGATTCTTTCAAGCTCCTTCATGGCGAGGAGATTGACGTCGTGGTAGGGAGTGGGGTATTGTGTAGTGCAATGCAGGGTGATGATGTCATTGCGCGTAAGGGTTGACTCGCAAGGATATTTCTTTGATGTGCCTGTAAGAACTTCAATGGCGGTGACTATTTCCTCCTCAACAGCCATACCTGTGGAAAGCACAACCGGTATTCCCTTGGAAGCAACCCTTCTGAGATACGGAAGATTAGTAATTTCTCCTGACGGTATCTTAAAGAAATCCATGCCGAGGTCTGCAAGCAGATCAATTGATGTGAGGTCGAAAGGGGTGGATATAAAGCCGATGCCTCGCTGCATGCAAAGATCGCGTAATCCGCGGTAGTCGCTCAATGGCAGATGTATAGCCCGGCACATATCAAGCTGTGATTCCTCTGAGCCGGTGGTGACTTTTTGGTATTCAGCCTTTGGAGCTACGGAGGATATGACTTGTTCCGGTATGGCAGTCTGAAATTTCACATAGTCGGCGCCTGCTTCGGCAGCGGCATCAATCATCCTGCGAGCCAGTTCAAGGGAACCATTGTGGTTGACTCCTGCTTCTGCTATCACCGTGACATGACGAGGCGGTGCATTAAAGGGATTCATAGTGTGTGGGCTTCTTATGACAATCAATTGTTATGGAATATTACTTCTTTGAGATAGCGCGTCATAAGAGTATTGTCGGCCCAGTCGTCGCAAGGGATGACTTCTGCGCCTCTTGCTTCTCGAATTATGTAGTCGGTAATCGGTGCACCGGCATAGACCGAGCAAACCACACCGCCACCGAGCCTCGGGTTCACCTCCATCAGAAGAAACCGACCTGATGCCGGGTCACGTAGAAATTGGAGAGTGACAGGACCGCGTAAATCAAAAGCCTCAATAGTTTTGCGCGAGAATTCTATCAATTCCGGAATCCGTACTGTGCATGTGCGTGTGACTTCACCCCCCATCACTTCAAGGCGCTGTCTGGGCACTGTGCAAAGTATTGTGCCCTGCTGAGTGACATAGCAGTCAACTGTGAATTCCTCGGCATTCTCTATGTATTCCTGAATTAGATAATCGGAGAGATTGTCAAGGTGCATAAGGTCCTCAATATTGTAGAATATCTTGATGCCGCGCGAAGCCGAACCATGGCGGGGTTTGGCTATGGCGGGCACTTCGGCATTGAGAATGCTGTAAGTGTGGGGTATTGGCAGTTCAGCTTCCTTAAATGCTTTGGCTGCCAATATTTTATCAAACATTATAGAGGCAATGTCAGCTCCACTGACGGGTATGAATACGTTGGGGAGTAATTCGCGACACTTGGCAGCAATTTCAATAGAGCCGTCTACAAAAGGAAGGATGATGTCAACCTCATTGTCAATTGCTACAGAAGCAATATGTTGCGCTACTTGCGGATCGCTCCATTTCAAACCAACCACGACCTTTGCGATGCAAGCAATGGGCACTTCCTCAAAGAGTTCATAGCTAATCATTTTTACGTCTAAGCCCATGCGTTGTGCAGAATTGCGCAACTGGTCGGCGATGGCCACACGTCGTGCTCCGCCGAGCATCATTATTGTAAGTGAAGCTCCATTCATCGGTTATAGATATTTGATTTATACATTTTTAGATTTTCCGGATTGGTGAACCATGAGGCGGTAATCTTTAGTCCCTCCTCAAGCGATACTTCCGGTTTCCATCCGGTAAGACGCCGGAGTTCGGTGCTGTCGCCCATCAGTCGGAATACTTCTGACTTTCCGGGGCGTATCCTTTGCTCGTCGCGCACCCATTCTACTTCTGTGTCCATCACTTTGGCGATAGTCTCGAGTGTCTTCTGCATAGTGACTTCAGTGCCGGTGGCTATATTGAGTTCACGCCCAATGGCGTCTTTGCAGCGAGCAATTGCAAGAAATCCGCGGCAAGTGTCTTTGACGAAGTTGAAGTCACGAGTAGGAGTTAAGTCGCCAACCTTGATTCTGCGCTCACCGGCGGCTATTTGTGAGATTATAGTGGGTATGATAGCGCGAGCCGACTGACGCGGACCGTAGGTATTGAAGGGGCGGACTATGCTCACCGGCAGCTCAAAGGCATTGTGAAAGCTCAGTGCTATAGCATCGGCACCAATTTTTGAGGCGGAATATGGCGATTGCGGCTGTCGAGGATGACTCTCGGAAATTGGCACGCTGCGCGCAGTGCCGTAGACCTCTGAAGTAGAGGTGACGAGAATCCGCTCAGCTCCTACGGCGCGAGCAGCCTGACACATATTGAGCGTTCCCTTGATGTTAGTATCAATATAAGAGTCAGGGGCTACGTAGCTGTATGGGATAGCTATTAGGGCGGCAAGATGGAATATGGTGTCGCAGCCGGCGGCCAGCTCACGGCAGAAATCGGAATCGCGCACATCACCTGTCACAATCTCCAAATTCGTATGATTCACCTGCTCCAGCCACCCCCAGTTGTTAAAACTGTTGTATTGAGCAAGAGCTCTCACATTGTAGCCCTCGTCAAGAAGCAGTTCCGTGAGGTGAGAACCTATGAAGCCGTCGGCTCCTGTCACTAATATATTTTTCATATCAATGTTGTTTTCGGAGGCATATCTGCGCTCACCATTTCTTAAGTCTATAAATTATTTTCTGCGAAGGGGAAGGACTGTAGGTAAGTCGCATCCTCTTCCCATTAAGCTCGGCAACTACAAGCTCGGAATCGCGCGGTAGACCAAGCTGTGGAGGGAGTGAGAATGATTCGTCAGGAAATACCAGATGCAGAGTGCCTGATGTTAGGTTGAAATTGCCGAAACACTCGAGATATTCGTGAAGCGGAAGCACAGTCTGCACCATCACTACGGAGTTTTGGAAAGCTAAAAATATATTTCCTTCATATTCAGGTATATCGCTGACTCCCACTGCTTCTATAGATTCTATTTTCCATTTTCCGAAGATAGGACCAATGTCGCCGTCATTGCGTGTGCAACCGGTAGTTATGAGGGCGATTGCCACGATTAGAAGTGAATATTTCAGTATCTTGAGTTTCATTGTATCAGAAAGATAAAGCCCCTGTATAGCATGCGCTTGCCAGAATTCCGAAGTTGTTGCCGATAAGTCGTCCGGCATCGAAAGATAACGCCGTACGCACCGTTAGTCCCGGTATTTTTTTTACAGTCCACACTCCTTCAATCATTGCAGCAGTACAATTTTCGGGGCGTAGTCGCGGATTCATTTCGCCATATCCGCGACGCCATGAAAATAGTGCACGCCATGAAAGCTGCGGCACGACATCACCTTTCAGCCCTATGTGGAAACCGCGCAGACGGGTATCGGCAAAGCGTAAATATCCGTCGGTGTTATAAATCGGGCCGGGAAAGAAAGGAGAGCCTATGCTACGCCCGTAATTAGCCCAGCCGTCATAATAGTAATTGTTGTAATAATTATCGGCACCCGACGCATCAGCATCCACAGTTGTGCCGGGATGATCCGCCGGAGCCCAGTGCATCGGACCTGATTGGTTAGTGAAGTCAAGATACTCTAAGACGCATCCCTTGAGCACTGTCCCCTCGGGATTATCCCATTCCAGTCCCCATACGCCGTCGAAGCCGTTGAGTTTTCCAATGCCTGACCCGTCTTCCCAAGGCGATTGCATATAAGCTGTGATTCGGGCGCCGCTGTGTAGGCGATATGTGAGGCGAAGATCCCATGAACCGGTGGAATTTCCTTCATAATAACCGTCGCTGCCATTGCGGTTAGGTATCAAGACGTCGAAGAAATCGCGAGCTGTGAGCTTGTGAATGTTTTCCATTATCAAAGCCCCTTCATGATAAACGCGCCGGTTGCCACCAAACTGTGCACCATGCTGCATACCAACCGTCACGCAGAAGGGCTGATAAGGATTGGTGCGGAAGTAGAAGCGCTTATAGTGATACCAGACGCCTGTAGTGATAAAAGAATTATAGTAATTGAAATGATTGCGAAGCCAGGCATTGTCAGTAAATTTTCCTATTGCTGCCTCGCACTGTATCTGTAGCCAATCTTTGGTGAATGGTACTGATACAAAGTGGCTGAATCCCAGTCGTACCTGCGGTATAGGACGCGCATTGTTTGACAATACGAGGTCACCGCTCCCCAGCTCCTTATTGAAGATAGAGCGGGAATATTCCTTCATTCCCGCTGTCATAAAGAGTGAACGGTAGCGTACTTCGCCATATATTTGCTGAATATTGAAGGCTGCCGGTCGACGCCCAATCTCGGCAAACGAGGCGGTAATTGCATCATAACGCAGATAGTCGGTAGGTTCAGTAATTCCGGCAAGAAACTCTGCGCCGAAGCCATAACTGAAACGCGTGGAGTCAGTCATATTACGGAATATCTTACCGCGAATATAGGCGCCTGCTGATTGAGATATTTTCCCGCCGTCATTGGAAGCGATGAAGTAGGGGGCGAAATCTCCACTTCCGGCATTGACAATACCTTCAGCTTCCCAGCCTATGCTGTAAGGCTCGCGGGCATAGGCTGCTTGTAGCCCCGTTAGCACGAGCAAAACGCTGATTATAGGGATAAGACACTTATTTACCATTATATGTGCCTATGTGTCTTCGTTTCTTTTCCTCAAAAATTTCCGATATCGTGAGGAAAATGCCGGATTCCTCTACGTCACCGAATTCCCGGTTGATGGCTGTGCCAAACATTCTCATAGTGGGAGAAAGCGACATATACGCATTGACCAGCGGCGGAATATTATGTCCGAGGCTTCGCGTGGTGTGGTTCAGAATCTTGTAATCCTCCTTGAAGTTAGCGCCGTTGAATAGCTCGTTGAAGCGAGGACTCCCGGCTTCAGTCCTCAGCGGCTCTATAGGGCTGACGAGATTCTCCCGATCAGGGAAATATTTATGAAGGAAATGAAGTAGCATATCACGACATTCTTCGCCGTAATTAGGATACATGGTCACTTTCCCGAAAAGATACTTTATCTCAGGATGCTCTACTGTAAGAGCCCCGAGCCCGTCCCAAAGATTATCAAGGGCGTAGAGAGCTTTGGAGCCGGCCTTTGAGCTCTGATAGCCGAGTGCAACGAAGCTGCGACCTAACTCAATGGTGTAGGGGAGATATTCACTCAGGAATTTTTCGGAAAAGTTAAACATGTGGGAAGTAGCAATACGCGGTATGCCATTCTCAATCTTTATATCTTTGCCGGCAATATATCTGTATCCACCAATTATCTCGCTGCTGTGTGGATCCCATACGATCAGTTGCCGGCAGGGTGGATTCATAAGGTCAAATTCGTCGATGTCGCATTCTTTACCGGTGCCTCCACCGGCATCACGGAATGCAATCTCGCGCAGACGCCCTATCTCCTGCATCACGGCAGGAGAGTCTTGCGCGCTGACCACGTATATCTCATTGTCGCCCTTATTAGTAGTGCGGAGCAACTTATCGGCAGTCAATTCGCTGAGCAACAGCTGTCTGTCTATGGCCGGAATAATATCTTTCATATAGTATAAGCTCGCCGGAGTCTGCAAATCAGTATGTTAAACTACAAGCCGCTCATAAAGGCGAGGGCATATCGCTGCAAAAATAACAATAAAAAGTGATTCCTCCAAATCCACTACAGCTGCCGAGAGAAAGATTTGAGGCAGGGCAGGTCTATTTGTGCAAGTGCGTGTTTTGGACGATTCTTATCCTTAACTCTTGTTATTATATACTTTTTGTCTATTTTACGATGTCACATTGCATGATAAATCGGCAAAGCAATCCTTACTCCAGTTCTCAACATTTGTATCAATATAATCCATGATATTATCTAAAGCTCGTTGATTCAGAATGATATATTCGTGATATGGGGATTGCCAGACCGGTAGGGACGCGATTAATCGCGTCCGTGCCGCCCGTGATACTCCTGCTTTGAACGTTCTTATTATTGAAGCCAGCCTGGAATTATGATGAAAATCCGTGCATTTTCCATCATAATTTGATTGTTTAAGACAACCTAAATGTGACTCGGTATGCTCGGCATCATACTCGGCGGACGCGATTAATCGCGTCCCTACCGATATAACCAAATGAATGTGATTGGGCATTATTACACTGTTCCAAAGTTCAACATCAACATAATATGTGGGGATTTTGTTAATTTTTTTTTATATTTCTCCCAATTCAGATGGATAAAACATATTATCCGAAATTCTACCGAATGAATGTTTCTTTTCGAAAGAACAAATTGTTACGAAGTAAACGCCACAATTATAGTCATGCCATTTTGCCCGAAACTGATGTCTATCACCCATTGAGACCTGCTTTTAATTTTTGAGTTCGACGAATTAGTCACGCTTGCGACGCGACTGCCTGGTGCCGTTCATCTGCAAAGTTAATGATAAATCGGCAAAGCAATCCTTACTCCAGTTCTCAACATTTGTATCAATATA
>CAYNNV010000048.1:0-13555 GCA_964398625.1 uncultured Sangeribacter sp.
AAGCCATTGACTGGGCTTGGGAATTTCTTACCGAAGTAGCCAAACTTGATCCCGAGCGACTCTATGCTACTGTTTTTGAGGGATCCGAGTCAGACGGTATTAGTCGCGACAATGAAGCTGCCGCTATTTGGGAAACTCACCTTCCTGCCTCACATATTATCAATGGTAACAAGCATGATAATTTTTGGGAAATGGGCGACACCGGTCCATGCGGTTCTTGTTCAGAAATACATATTGACTTGCGCAGCGACGAAGAACGCAAAGCTGTAGATGGTGCCACTCTCGTCAATAAAGACAATCCCCAGGTTATTGAGATATGGAATCTTGTCTTCATGCAATACAGCCGTTTAGCCGACGGTTCACTTGTGCCACTTCCGGCCAAAGTAATTGACACCGGCATGGGTTTTGAGCGTCTTTGCATGGCATTACAAGGTAAGAAATCAAATTATGATACTGACGTATTTACACCCATTATCAATGAAATTGCTCGCTTAAGCGGTAAGAAATATGGTGTTGACCATAAGATTGACGTAGCCATGAGAGTACTTGCCGACCATGTGCGTACTATTTCTTTCTCCATTGCTGATTCTCAACTTCCCTCTAACGCTAAGGCCGGATATGTGATTCGCCGTATTCTTCGACGTGCCGTAAGATACGCCTATACTTTCCTTGAAGCCAAGGAAGCATTCATGTATCAGCTTGTTGATGTGTTAGTTGAAGAGATGGGTGAAGCCTATCCGGAACTATTGGCCCAGAAAGAGCTTATAAAGAAAGTAATAAAAGAGGAGGAAGACGCGTTCCTACGCACGCTTGACAAAGGCATGAAGCTCCTTGACGGAGTTATCGAGACCGCTCGCAAAGAAGGAAAGAAAGAAATTTCCGGCAAGGATGCTTTTACCCTTTATGATACCTACGGATTCCCGCTTGATCTCACTGAACTCATTCTGCGTGAAAACGGAATGACATTGAATCAAAAGGAGTTTGAATCCGAGATGAAGAAGCAGAAAGAACGTGGCCGTAGCGCTGCTGCTGTTGAGGCTACAGACTGGGTAGAAGTAAGCAAAGGAGAAGAGGAATTTGTAGGATATGACGAGACGGAAGTGCCAACACACATTCTTCGCTACCGCAAAGTACGTCAAAAAGGTAAAGACTTCTATCAGATTATGCTTACCAAGACTCCTTTCTATGCTGAAATGGGTGGTCAGGTTGGTGACACAGGCGTGCTCGTTACTCCTGAAGGGAAAGAAATAAAGGTCTTTGACACTAAGAAGGAAAACAACGTAGGAATTCATCTTACCACAGAACTTCCTGATGACCCTGCATCTGAGTTAATAGCTCGAATAGATACTGAAGCACGTGCTGCAACATCTGCAAATCACTCGGCTACTCACCTTATTCACGAAGCTCTACGCGAAGTACTTGGTACTCACGTTGAGCAGAAAGGTTCTTACGTTTCCCCATCCGGTCTGCGCTTTGACTTTTCTCACTTCCAAAAAGTCACTCCGGAAGAGATAAGGAAAGTTGAACACCTTGTTAACTCAAGAATACGTAAGGCCATTCCGCTTGTTGAGCACAGAAATCTTCCTATTGCAGAAGCCCGCGATATGGGTGCCATGGCGCTCTTCGGAGAAAAATACGGAGATCATGTGAGGGTTGTAAAATATGGTGATTCCATAGAGCTTTGCGGCGGTACGCACGTAGCAAATACAGGCAACATCGGAATGATAAGAATAATCGGTGAGAGCAGCATCGCAGCCGGTATACGCCGAATAGAGGCAATATCCGGTGAAGGCGTGGAGAATATTCTTGACGAGATGCAAGACACCATAGGCGATATGGTGAAGATGCTCGGAGCCACAGGCGACATTCGCGCTGCCCTCACTAAGCATTTAGGAGAAAATGCAGCGCTTAAAGAACAGGTGGAGGAATTCATGAAGGAACGCGTAAAGACACTCGCTGAGAAGTGTCTCCAGAATGCACGTATTGTAAACGGCATCAAGGTAGCTGAACTCCAGGGACCGCGTCTGCCGGATATTGTCAAGAATGTAGCTTTTGAAATTCGCAGACTTTCACCGGAACATACCGTTTTCGTAGCTGCAACTTTTGATGCCAATAAACCTCTTCTGACTGTACTTATATCTGATGACCTTGTCAAAGAAGGTCTCAATGCTTCTCAGGCAGTAAGAGCCGGCGCCAAGATGATAAAAGGCGGGGGTGGCGGACAGCCATTCTTTGCGCAAGCCGGTGGTAAAGATATTGAGGGCCTCTCTGCGGCAGCCTCAGAAATACATAAATTTCTCGGACTATAAACCTTTATGAATTACATAAAAAGTACAATCTAATGCAATGTTTAGATTGTACTTTTTTTATGTTGATAGTAGTTTTCTAATTATCCCTCTTCTCTCTTTCGTTTATTGATATTATTTAGTAATTTTGAACCCAAAATCCAAACTAATTCTGATACTGAAATGAAAATACGAGAACTTCTCAATGGAATATATTATTGCGGTGTAGACGATCGCAATGACCACCTTTTTGAAAATTTATGGCCTCTCCCCTACGGCGTGAGCTATAATTCTTATATCGTAATTGACGAAAAGATTGCCCTCATAGATACCGTCCATATAAGCGAAGCTGATATATATGCAGAGAATCTGCGCGAAGTTCTCGGAGAGCGCAAGCCCGACTATCTTGTAATTAACCACATGGAGCCGGATCACAGCGGGTGTATTCGCATGGTCCGCGATTTGTATCCGGAAATAAAGATTGTAGGTAACCGTATTACTTTATCTATGGTGAAGGGATACTACAATATACCGGATGATGCATTTCTTGTTGTAGCTGATGGAGAGGAAATAACCCTCGGCAGCAAGACTCTGAAATTTCATCTTACCCCTATGGTGCATTGGCCGGAAACAATGATGACTTACATTCCGGAGGATAGTCTCATTTTCAGTGGGGATGCATTCGGTTGCTTCGGTGCCCTTAATGGCGGCATCATTGACAAAGAGATGGATTGCGACCTTTATTTCAGAGAAATGTATCGCTACTATTCCAATATTGTGGGTAAATATGGTGTACACGTGCAGCGTGCATTAAAGAAAGCCGCACCTCTAAGAATTGAATACATCTGTCCGACACATGGACCGGTATGGCATGAGCAGATAGCAAAGGTGATTGATATCTACGATCGCCTCAGCCGTTATGAGGCCGAAAAAGGAGTGGTAATAGTTTATGCATCAATGTATGGCAATACCGGAAGACTCGCTCAGGAGATAGGTATGGCAGTGTCGCAGAGAGGGATTAAGCATGTTAAGATTCATAATGCTATAGAGTCATCCCTGTCTGACATATTGGCAGATATATTCCGATATAAAGGACTCATAATCGGTTCGCCTACATATTCCATGCATCTCTTCCCTCCGATTGAGCAACTGATGATTGCTCTTGAAACTCGCGAACTAAAAGACCGTGCTCTCGCCGTGTTCGGTTCATTTACGTGGGCCGGTGTAGCTCCACGTCTGCTTTCGGAATATGCAGCCAAGATGAACATACCGGTGCTCGCATCTCTTGAAATGAAGCAAGCTCAAGCAAAAGATGTTGAACAGGCTGTGGAACAACTTGCAGATGCAGTGGTCAACGCTCTTTGATACTTCCTTATGACTCCTGACAAATCGGACTTTCCTCTTGAGTCGCATCCAATTACTCCATGGCTTCCGAAGAATGCCGTGCTCCTCATGTGCGGTACTTTTCCTCCTGCACGTAAAAGATGGTCAATGGATTTCTATTATCCAAATTTTATCAACGATATGTGGAGAATCTTTGGAATTATCTTTTACGGTGATAAAGATGCTCTTGTCGATGAATCCGGTAAGACTTTCAAACTTGAAAAAATTAAAAACTTACTTCTTGAGAAAGGTATAGCCTTAAGTGATACCGGACGCGAAGTAAAACGCACTAAGGGCAATGCATCGGACAAATACCTTGAAATTTTGAAGCCTATTGACTTAACAGAATCACTGAATGATATGCCTGAATGCTACGCCATAGCAACTACCGGAGAAAAAGCGGCAAGTGTGATAGCAGCAGCCACTGACAGCGTAATTCCAAAGCTCGGTTCCTATGTAGAATTTGACGGAGCAATAGTAGGAAGACCGGGAAAAATAATGCGTCACTTCAGAATGCCATCAAGCTCAAGAGCTTACCCGATGAAGTTGTTAAAAAAAGCCCAAAATTACGGTTCTATGGCTGTACTATTAGGATTGATTTCGGAAGAACAACTTATGAATAACTTAAAAAAATCAGGATTATGATTCTGTTGTCACTCTTCGACGCCGCAAATTTCTTTGAATGGTTTGTAAATAACGCAAGCTATATTTTCGTATTTCTTTTTATGACAATAGAGAGCTCATTTATCCCCTTTCCTTCGGAAGTGGTGGTGCCACCGGCAGCTTATCTTGCCTGTACCCATACCGGAGCCGGTGAAAACATGAACATCTTCTTAGTGGTGATAGTGGCGACTCTCGGCGCACTGGCGGGGGCGTTTATTAATTATTACCTTTCACTATGGATAGGGCGACCCGTAGTATATCGCTTTGCTGACACCCGTTTTGCTCATGCCTGCATGATCAATCGCGAAAAGGTAGATAAAGCAGAGGCATATTTCGACCGGCATGGTGCAATCTCCACATTTATCGGCCGACTTATTCCTGCAATCAGACAATTGATATCTATACCTGCCGGATTGTCAAAAATGAATATCGGAGTATTCGCTTTATTTACCGCCTTAGGCGCATTGGTGTGGAATGCTATTCTTGGATTTCTCGGTTGGTGGCTTGCTCAAACGGTCAGCCCGGAAATGCTCTTTGCCAAAGTAGAACAATACAATAAATACCTGACCTACGCAGGTTATGCATTAGGAATAATATGTCTATTATACATAATATGGCATGCATTCCGACCAAAGAATAAAAACACAAAATCCTGAATTTAATATGAAAGTTTCCCCTTCACTTCTATCAGCAGACTTCGCAAATCTGAAGCCTGATCTTGAGATGATTAATAACTCCGAAGCCGACTATCTTCACCTTGACGTGATGGATGGAGTATTCGTGCCTAACATTTCATTCGGTTTTCCGGTTATGAAGGCCGTAAGTAAAGTATGTAACAAACCACTTGACGTGCACCTAATGATTGTGCGACCCGAAGATTGGATTTCTCAAGTAAGAGATCTTGGTGCTGAAATTATGAACGTACATCAGGAGGCTTGCAGGCATCTGCACAGCACAGTGCAGCGCATACACTCAGCCGGAATGAAAGCCGGCGTCACTCTCTGCCCGGCCACACCGGTTGCCACTCTCCAAGATATTATTCAGGATCTTGACCTCGTGTTGATTATGTCAGTTAACCCCGGATTTGGAGGACAGCCGTTCATCCCTCACTCCGTAGCAAAAGTAGCGGAGCTGCGCGCGCTGATTGATTCCACCGGCTCACGCGCAGAGATTGAAGTTGACGGAGGTGTTAATCTCACTACCGGAGCTGAATTGAGCAAGGCCGGAGCAGACATTCTCGTTGCAGGAAGCTATGTATTTGGCGCAGAAAATCCTCAAAGTACAATTTCTTCACTACGAAAACTCTGAAGCTTTTCACAGGCATAAAGTACATACATCATAATTAAAGACTGTGGTAAATCATACAGATTTTACCACAGTCTTTAAGTTGAATGTAATTTTGGCGGTGTGTTTATTCGCTCAGTTCGGCAGAATTATCTTTTTGATTTTCATCTGCATTCTCTTTATAGTCTGATGCAACGGGAGCATCCATGATATTGTCGGTCTTCGGAAGGGGCTCAAACTTGAAGTCAAGTCTCTCCTCACCATCTTTATAGTCTACAAGAAGTTCACCCTCAGTTGTTCCTTTGGCATTTAGATCAAGAAGCAACTCAGCGAGGTCATCTTCCAGATATTTCTGCATTGCCCTCTTCAAAGGTCGTGCTCCAAACTGGATATCATAGCCCTTATCAGCAAGAAATTCCTTTGCTTTCTGAGAAAGAGTAAGTGTATAACCAATCTTAGCCATACGCTGATAGAATGAATTAAGTTCAATATCCACGATGCTTAGGATCGCTTCTTTATCCAGCTGGTCAAACATAATGACATCATCAATTCGGTTCAGAAATTCAGGAGAAAATGCTCTATTCAGAGCTTTAGAAATCACGGAATTAGCCTGTTCTTTTGTCACTACCGAAGTATTGAACCCTACGCCTCCCCCAAAGTCCTTTAGCTGACGAGACCCGACATTGCTTGTCATAATAATCACGGTATTCTTGAAGTCAATCTTTCTTCCTAAAGAATCAGTAAGCATACCTTCATCCATCACCTGAAGCATAATATTAAATACATCAGGGTGAGCCTTTTCAATCTCGTCAAGAAGTACTACGCTGTAAGGATGCCGACGCACCTTTTCAGTCAATAATCCACCTTCTTCATAACCAACATATCCGGGAGGAGCACCCACAAGACGAGATACTGAGAATTTCTCCATATATTCACTCATATCAATGCGTATAAGCGCATCGCGGGAATCAAATAGGTATTCTGCTATCTTCTTTGCTAAATGAGTCTTACCTACACCCGTCGGGCCAAGGAACATAAATGTACCTATAGGCTTATTCGGATCTTTAAGACCCACTCGATTGCGCTGGATTGCCTTGACTGTCTTCTTAATGGCTTCATCTTGACCGATTACAGCACCTCGAAGCAAATCGCCCATCTTAAGCAAACGCAATCCTTCTCCCTGCGCAACACGCTGGGTGGGTACTCCACTCATCATACCAACTACTTCCGCTACTTCCTCCTCACCCACTGTTCGGGGATTTTGTGAGAGACTATCTTCAAAGACTTTTTGCGCTTCTTCTATGCTATGCTTAATCTTCGTCTCTTTATCACGCAAGGAGGCAGCTTCTTCAAATTTCTGAGCCTTAACCGCAGCAAGCTTTTCATCTCTTGCTTCGTCAAGAGCTTTCTCAAGTTTTTCTATCTCTTCAGGCACGGCAATGTGTGTAATGTGTACGCGTGAACCTGCCTCATCAAGAGCATCCAGAGCCTTATCAGGGAAGTTACGGTCGGTAATATATCGTCCCGTTAGGGCTACACACTGCTCAAGAGCTTCATCCGTATAGACTACATTGTGATGCTTCTCATACTTCTCTTTCACATTTTTGAGAATCTGAAGTGTTTCCTCAGACGAAGTGGGCTCAACCATTACCTTTTGAAAACGACGTTCAAGGGCTCCATCTTTTTCAATCTTAAGACGATACTCATCAAGCGTAGTGGCACCAATACACTGTATTTCTCCCCTTGCCAAAGAGGGCTTAAGGATATTGGCTGCATCCATAGATCCGGGCGTTGAGCCGGCTCCTACGAGTGTATGAATTTCATCAATGAAGAGAATAATGTTGGGGTCTTCCTTAAGCTCGTCAAGGATAGCCTTGATACGCTCCTCAAATTCTCCACGATACTTAGTGCCCGCCACAAGTGAGGCCAAATCAAGCGAGATCACACGCTTGTTAAATAGCAGACGCGATACTTTACGCTGAGTAATACGGATAGCCAAGCCTTCAACAATGGCAGACTTTCCAACGCCGGGCTCACCAATAAGCACGGGATTGTTTTTCTTTCTGCGCGACAGTATCTGTGCAATTCGCTCTATTTCAACTTCTCGACCTACTACTGGGTCAAGCTTTCCTTCACGTGCGGCTTGAGTGACGTCGAATGAGAATTTAGCCAATATGCTGTCATCTCCTCTCTTTCCCTTCTTCTTATTATTTCCGGAATTTGCCGGCTTTTCGTTTGCTTCCTCTTCCTCAGGTTCCCAACCGAATTTAGGCGTATCAGAAGCTTTTCCGCTCACATTTTGGGGATTGGCTGATACACGAATGTCGAAGTTGAATACGTTTTGCTTAAGTGAACGTAAAAAAGCACTATCCATCGCTCTCTCATCATGTATAAGGGCAATTAGTACATGTTCACCCTGAAGTGGTATGTCGTTGCCGAATTTACGTGTTTCCTCAAAAGAAAGTTGTAGGAATCGTAATGCTCCGGCATCAAATCGCGGACCGTCAGGAAGCACTTTTATACCACGCACACTTCTCAACTCGTCGTTCTTCGCTTCGATGTGATTGCGAATGGAGCTTTCCAAAGCATGAAGATTGCCACCGGATTGCTCAATAATCTGGGGCACAATACCACAATCCGACCGGAGCGCTGCCAGAAGAATGTGATCAACTGTCACCAGCGGTGAATTCATTTCCTCGGCGTAATGAATAGCATGATCCATCACAGGCCTTAGGCGGTTAATATAATCGTCAATTATCATATCTCTTTGTTATCGTTGAAAATGTTTTTTCATTATTTTCCCTGCAGTACAAGGATATTTACATTATAACAACTATCGTGCCAAAAAATATCGCTCCAACAGTATAATCTCTGTGGAACGACATTACTTTTCCTGATAATAAATCTGAATACCTGTACTACAATTCAGTTAATTTTCCGTTGTTTTGTCGAAATGAACGTCAAGCTGCGGGAACGGGAATTCAAATCCTTTCTGCGGTAGTTCCATATAAAGACGACGGTTTATCTCAAAATATAGCGGCCAATAGTTAGACGAATGAGTCCATGCTCGGATTACAAAATTAACACTGCTGTCAGCCAATTCATCAAGTCCTACAAAGGGTGAGCAATCTTTCTTCTCAAGCACCACCGGCACGGCTCCTGCAACCACCCCAAAACCGGCTTCTGACTCAGAATAGTTTCTTTTACCCCCGAATCCGAAGAATGACTTCAACCAATTCTTCTTATCTTTGCCGACTTCAGGTATAATTGCATCGGCATTATCAGATGAGTCTTCATCAGATTCAGCGGCCTCATGCAATCTCTTTACTTTATCGTCTTCAATATATTTCTCTACTACTCTGTCGTCACTCAATAAAATATCGGTAATAGCTTCACGCGCTTTATCGAAATCCGTGCCATAAGCCAAACCTATATTCCAATCAACTCGTCGATATGCTTCAAGAGAGAAATTATTGATTGTGCCGGTTGAAAGTCCGCCGTTAGGTATGATTACGGCTTTATTGTCAACAGTATTTATGATAGTGTGGAATATTTGTATCGCCTTCACAGTACCGGTGTAGCCCTGTGCCTCAATATAGTCACCCACTTTGTAAGGTTTAAGTAGCAGTATAAGCACACCACCGGCGAAGTTCTGCAAAGTACCGCTGAGTGCCATACCGATAGCGACACCGGCAGAGGCGAATATTGCAAGGAAGGAACTTGTCTCTATTCCAAGTATTCCGATTACAGTAACAATCAAGATGAAATAAACAAGCATCTTAAAGAGGCTGAGCACAAATGTGGAAAGCGAGGGATCAACTTTCTTATGTGTGAGGAGATTTTTTATTACTTTATAAAGACGACGAATAATAAATCGTCCAACATAAAATACCAAAATCGCAATCGCAAGCTTGATTGAAAATGACACAAGATCATTTGCAATCTTACTTATTGCATCGTCAAACGACAGGCCCTTGAACTCAGCGAGAGCTTTCTCACTCTTTTCTATCTCTTCCTGAAGCGGAGCAGGCGCCCCACTTTCATTTTGAAACAGGGCTCCTATTCTGAGAAGATTATTAACCATTATTATGATAATTATGTGGTAGTAATATCAGCCACTTTTTTATTCCTTTGTTGCGTAGGTGGCTTGATACCAATCGAGTGACTTGTAAAAGTTTTCTTCTTTTTCACTTAGAGTGCCGGGCACGTATGCCGAAACAGCAAAGTATTTTTCAGGCTGGATAATGATCTGATTCAGGAAATACGGAGTGGCATTCTTATAAATAGTAAACTCGTCAAGCGCACTATGCAGGTCAAAAAGCAATGAGTCAGCATTATCAGTATTATGCATCTGAAGAGCCTTACCTACATATCCTGCAAGATCATAGAATGGGCCGTGATTGTAGCGCGAATATTTAAGCAATCCGGCTGTCGGAATGGCATTGAATCCATCAATGGCGTTATTGAAAGCTCTAACTACACCATCAATTTTCTCCATGTCGAATACTCCTATTGTGCATGATCGGTAAGAGCCGGATAGAGAGTCAAAATCGTTGAACATGGCTTCAGCAGCACCTCGGAGATCTATCTTTTCACCAAGCAGGAACGGCAATATCTTATCGTAGGGACAGCCTTCGCCAAGCACTTCGGTTGGATAGCCTACGTAATAGCGGCACTTTTTTCGGAACTGATACATAGTTTCAATATTCCCCATATAGCAGCAATCCATCCATATAAAATTGAAAAGACCGTCGGGAATAGCATCTGCCATCTCATCAATGTCAAGAGTATGACCGGCATCATCACCGAAATTGCGTCGCTGCGACATTATTCCATTTACCTCAACAGGTTCATTGACGAGAGTCTTGCTGCCGGGTTTCCATGCGGCTGCGTGAGACCAAAAGAATGCACCGTATTCTTCAGCCGGATAGTTCATCTTAACATCCTCTATAACTTCACCAAGACGCTCGGGAGTAGCCGATGAGGGGGAATCAGGGTAAGACTTAATCACTTTCAGTCCGCCCGGATTAGACGCCGTCGGAGCTACCAATTCAAGAAGCTCCGAATTACCGGTTACTCCCTCCTTCATCCTGGTAGAGTCACGGTAAATCACAATTTTAGTACCTGTATCATACCCACAGGATGAGAGTGCCTGCTTCATCTCTTTGATATCGCGTGAATCAAAACCGCGCAGAGAATTGTCAGAAAGCATATATACCATTATAACTCGGCTTGACTGCACTACGGGCTCAACCGGTTCGTCATTATTATGTTTAGAGCAGGCCGAAAAATAGATTACCACGGCCAAAAGAGAGAATATAGAAAGTAGAAATTTCCGTATCATAATATTTATAAAACAGAGTATTGGGAGATTTATTGTGTAATTCAGCCGGGTAATTGAGCCATTCGCTCCCGAATGAGGAATTTAAATTAAGACAATTTGTTAATTTTTTAATAAAATGTTAATTCCTCTTTAAACCAAATACCTTATGAATTGTTAATATTTTGTAACAATATCAAAAATTGCTCCTCCGGGATATCAATTAATTTGTCTCAACGCGATATGAAGAAGTCCACAATATGGCTGCTAACTATAGTTATGGCTCTGACCTTTGGAGCATTACTGTATTTTCAAGTAATATATCTTGAAAATATGGTAAAAATGCGTGAACAGCAGTTTTCAGAGTCTGTAATGCGCTCGCTCTATGCAACCTCACAATTTCTTGAACGCCGCGAGACTCTCCATTTTCTTGAGCAGGATGCCAACCTTCTTGAAAGTTCTATTTTCGATTCCGAAGAACAGGAGATTCTTGGTGTACCGGGAGCAACATACCGAGCACCAAAACTTCAATATGAAGAAAAGAGCCCTCAGAGTGTAGCCCTATCTTTCCCATCCGCAACTCAAAGCATTGACACCCGTTATAAGGCCATACAGAATGTGATTCGTTCTCAATATCTATATCAGCAAGGATTACTTAATGAAGTAATCCTTAGCATCTTAAGAGAATCAGATTCACGGCCTGCCATTGAGAGAGCTGATTCTGTCACCATCCGCAACTATCTGACCAATGAACTTGCAAGCAATGGACTTAATGTGCCATTCGCTATTTGCGTCACAAATGAGAAAGGGCTTCCGCTCTATCAGTCGCAATCATTTGATGAATCCGCAATACACAACATTTATTCTCAGATACTTTTTCCAAACAGCAATGTGCATTACTATCTGAAAATATCCTTCCCTACTAAAGGAAGCTATATTTTCAGTTCCGTGCGTTTTATAATCCCGACTTTATCCTTTACTCTGATACTTTTGGTCGTATTCCTGTATACTATTATACTTGCGTTCCGACAAAAGAAACTAACGGAGATGAAAAACGACTTCATAAACAATATGACTCACGAACTGAAGACTCCCATATCCACCATATCACTGGCAGCCCAGATGCTTAAAGATCCGGCAGTAAAAAAGGCCCCGGCAATGCTTGAACATCTCTCCACCGTGATCGGCGATGAATCAAAACGACTACGTTTTCAGGTGGAAAAGGTGCTTCAGATGTCGCTATTTACCAATTCTCAATCAACGTTCAAATTCTCTGAAATAGATGCTGACGATATAATTAATAATGTGGTTCATACATTCCAGATAAAAGTTGAAAAATATGGAGGCTCTATCGAGATGAATCTGGACGCAGATGACCCATTAGTATATGTTGATGAGATGCACTTCACTAATGTGATATTCAATCTTCTTGACAATGCAGTAAAATATCGCCGCGAAGATGAACCGCTTCGTCTTGTAGTTAGTACTATGAATCCCACACCCGGGAAGTATCAGATTGCAATTTCTGACAATGGTATAGGAATCAAGAAAGACGACCTTAAGAGAATATTCGAAAGATTCTATCGCGTATCAACCGGCAATCGTCACGATGTTAAGGGATTCGGACTCGGGCTTGCATACGTACACAAGATGATCGGTGTCTTCAATGGCAAAATAAAGGTGGAATCAGAATTCGGAAAAGGCACCACTTTTATTATTCAGCTGCCTACGTCTGAAGGGGCTGTTCCTCAAGAGAACAATGAAGTGAATTCCGATGATACTAAAGACAACAATGATTAAAATACTATAAGAGAAACACAAACTGATTATTAAAATAATTAAACAAAATAGACTGTTATGGACGAAAGACTAAAAATTCTGCTTTGCGAAGACGACGAGAACCTCGGTATGCTTCTTCGTGAGTTTTTGCAGGCAAAAGGCTTCAGTGCCGACCTCTACCCTGACGGAGAAAAGGGATATAAGGCTTTTCTTAAGGGGAAATATGACCTGTGTGTACTTGACGTTATGATGCCCAAAAAAGACGGGTTCTCTTTAGCAACTGACATTCGCAATGTCAATGCTGAAATTCCCATCATTTTCCTAACCGCCAAAGCTCTAAAGGAGGATGTATTACAGGGATTCAAAATCGGTGCAGATGATTACATTACCAAACCCTTCTCAATGGAAGAGCTTGTATTCAGAATCGGAGCAATACTTCGCCGTGTGAAAGGAAAGAAGGAGAAAGAAATCACAATGTATAAGATCGGCAAATTCACCTTTGATACTCAAAAGCAGGTGCTGATCGCTGATGGTCAAGTGCAGAAGCTCACTACTAAAGAGTCAGAATTGCTATCTCTGCTTTGCTCTCACGTAAATGAAATTCTTGAGCGAAACGTTGCACTTAAAGCTATTTGGATAGATGACAACTACTTTAACGCCAGAAGTATGGATGTCTATATCACCAAACTGCGCAAGCACTTAAAGGCCGACCCTTCTATTGAAATCATTAACATCCATGGTAAGGGATACAAACTAATTGCTCCTGAGATGGAAGCTAAAATGGCCGAAGATTAAAAAAGTTAATTACGGTAAGATTGAGGGGGCTTTGTTAAAAATCAGC
>CAYNNV010000049.1:0-13295 GCA_964398625.1 uncultured Sangeribacter sp.
GGCAATGATATACCCGTAGCACTTAAGCGACAGACCGAGATTGCTGACGGAGACATCATATTTTTTGACCCGGAAGCGCGCCATGCCATTGTACTGAAACTTCAGCTCAACCCTGTACTCGTGGTTGACCTCGCAGGCATTTCCGGCTTCGGTACCGAGGATATAATTAGAATATCTCTTGAACTTGGCCACGCCATAGGTAATCAGCACTGGCCCGCTGTGGTGAAAGGTACAAAGGTATATGTGCCTCTTACTGTTGACAAGAAAGTAATGCTCGGAGTAATGGATACTCACCACATAGAGGGTATTACCTATACTTTTGAAGAAGGACAACAAGTGATACCTTATCTTGCGCCTCACGAGATTAGAAGACTTTTCGGCGGTGCAGGACATGAAAGCCACGCTCACCATCATCATCATTGACTTCCAAGCCCCATTCAATCAAGAGACTTATGGACCGAAGAATGACTAATATTTATCACCTTCTCCAATTTTCGGATGCCACTTTTCCGGTGGGGACTTTCTCCTTCTCCAACGGACTTGAGACTGCAAGTTATCTCAAAATAGTCCACGATGCCGACACGCTTCGGCAATATACCCGTTCCGCTGCAAGACAGGCGGCATTTACAGATGGTGTAGCTGCTATCCACGCATTCCGCAATGCGGATATTGATTTTAATTCTCTGACTGAAGCTGACTACATTCTGATGGCTTCGAAGATGAACGATGAGGCAAGACTTATGCTTCAACGCATGGGGAAGAAACTTGCAGAATTGAGTGTGCGGCTTTTCCCTGGAGAAGTAGTAAAGCGTTGGCTTAGTGAGATTGATGCCGGTGCAACTCCGGGCTCTTATCCCATATCGCAAGGTGTAGCGTTCAGAGCAGCCGGGCTTTCCGAGGAAGATCTTTTTACTTCTCATCAATATGGAGTAATCAATATGATTCTCGGTGCATCTCTACGTTGCGTACGTGTATCGCATCTCGAAACTCAGGAAATACTCTATGACCTTGCTGAGGATATTCCCGCTCTTTATGATGAAGTGAAGAACCTGACAATATATGAATTGAACTGCTTCGTTCCTGAAATGGATATATTTGCGTCAATGCACGAAAAGGGACAGATGAGAATGTTCATGTCATAAGATGTAAAATTACGCCCCTTTTTGAACTATTTTAGGGCAAAAATCATTATATTTATAGTTATTTAACACAAAAATTCTTAAAACAGAACTAAAGATATGAGTACATGCAGAATCGGAATCGGAGGGCCCGTTGGGTGCGGCAAGACATCTTTGATTGAAGCAATAACTCCGCGACTCCTTGAAAAAGGCCTGAAAGTACTGATTATCACTAATGATATCGTAACCACTGAAGACGCCAAGCACGTGCGAAAAACTCTTAAAGGAGTATTAATGGAGGATCGCATATTAGGAGTGGAGACAGGAGCCTGTCCTCATACTGCAGTGCGCGAAGACCCTTCGATGAATATCGCTGCAGTGGAAGAAATGGAAGCGAAATTCCCCGATGCCGACCTCGTTTTCGTTGAGTCAGGTGGTGACAACCTCACACTCACTTTTTCGCCCGCTCTTGTTGACTTCTTTATATACGTGATTGATGTAGCTGCCGGCGACAAGATACCGCGCAAAGATGGCCCCGGTATATCTCAAAGTGATATTCTCGTAATCAACAAGACTGACCTGGCTCCTTATGTAGGTGCATCTCTTGAAGTTATGCGCGAAGATAGCGAGAAAATGCGTCCGGGAAAGCCCTTTATCTTTACTAATGCCATGACCGGAGAAGGTATTGAAGAACTCATTGATCTTATCTACAAAATGGCGCTGTTTGATAAAGAATTATAATAATAAATTGAATAATCTTCAGGTATAATGTATCAGCCCCCCATCAAAAGGATATATTCCGACGCCCCTGACGTAGACTTCTCCAATGTGCGAGAAATGGCCCCATATCTTGAAGAGCCGAAAGCCATGTATGTGGGAGCACCGGGAAAACGGGGTTTCCTGCGACTCGGCTTTGAGCTTGACCGTGACGGCAAATCGATATTGCGCGACCTTGACCGCCGCGCACCGCTCATTGTACAGCAGGAGCTTTATTTCGACGAGGAACTTCCGGAGATGCCATGCGTCTATATACTCTCTTCAGGCGGACCAAACGTTGACGGCGACCGCTATCAGCAAATCATCTCACTTAAGAAAGATGCAATGGCTTTTATTTCAACCGGTGCCGCTACCAAGCTCGCAAAAATGAAATATAATTATTCCGGTATGGAGCAGCAGATCACTCTTGACGAAGGTGCTTATCTTGAATATCTACCTGAACCAGTGATACCTCATGCTGATACTCGGTTTATATGCGATACCAAAATGACGGTTCATCCTTCTGCAACAGTGGTATATTCCGAGATATATATGGCCGGAAGAAAATATTATAACGGTGGAGAGACTTACGATTACGATATCCTATCAGTATGTACTCATGGGCAACGCCCTGATAATCAACTCCTATTTCGTGAAAAATTTATTATCACGCCCAAAAGCGTATCAGTTCGCGACATCGGAATCATGGGGCGTTTTGACGTCTTTGCCAATGTGGTAGTAATGACACCTGAAGATAAAGCTGAGGAGATTTATTCTCAAGTTGAGCCTTATATTGACCTTCAGAAAAACACTGCTGTAGGCATCACACACTTACCTAATAAAGCCGGACTCCTATTCAAGGTGCTGGGTATGGAACCCGGTCCGGTTAAAAAGATTGTTAGAGAATTTTGTTCAAAGGTGCGTCATGCAGTTAAGGGCGTGAATATACCTGAAGAATTCCCTTGGAGATAACAAATATTAAAAACCATTATACTCATGACTACAACTACTAAACCCAATCCATTCACACTCGCTATCAGAAGCACTCTGAGAGGCGGAGGCCAAGTGATGTTTCAATGCAATGCCTGGACAGGCCTTCTTTTTTTGGCCGGCATCTTCTGGGGCTCTTACGAAACCGGTGCGCCACAGGTTGCCTGGGGTGCAGTAGTGGGTCTGATAGTATCAACTCTTGCAGGATTTCTCGCGCCTGATAATCCTGAGGATGGCGTCGAGGGACTTTGGGGATTCAACGGAATTCTTGTAGGTTGCGCCTTCCCCACCTTCCTCGACTCTAACTGGATGATGTGGACTTGCCTGATAATCTGCGCAGCTACTACCCCGTGGGTACGCAATGGATTCAACAATGTGATGGCACCTTGGAAGGTGAATTCTCTTACTTTCCCATTCGTGTTTATGACATGGATGTTTCTATTCTGCGCTCGAATGTTCAAAGGTCTTGATCCTGTAGGACTCACACCTCCTGAACTTGAGCTTCACTCACTGGCAACTCTTGATACATCATTTGTAAAACTTGTGGAATACTGGCTCAAAGGAATTGCTCAGGTATTTCTGATTAATTCTTGGGTAACCGGGATTTTCTTCCTTGCCGCTCTTGCAGTGAGCTCCGTCACCTCAGCCGTATGGGGAGCAGTAGGCTCAGCTATAGGTCTATTTATTGCCATCATTTTCGGAGCTGATGCAGGCTCTATACAAAACGGCCTCTTCGGCTTCTCAGCAGTGCTTACAGCTATAGCATTAGGTAATACATTCTATAAGCCTACTCTCACCTCTTCAATATGGTGTGTTATCGGCACTATTGTCACCGTCTTCATTCAGGCGGGTATGGATAGCATGATGCTCCCATACGGAATCCCAACACTCACGGCTCCATTCTGCATAACCACATGGTTATTCTTGCTTCCTCGCTATAAAATGCACTTCGGTGACAACCTTGATCGGTCAGCCTGGTCTAAACAAAAATCGGAAGCGACGACTAATAAAGACATAAAATCATCAAAATAATTCTTAGCTATTAAAAATACGCAAAACAACATTCTCACAATCAAACATTAATTTCTAATATCTCTTAATGGCAAAGGAACGAATAATAAATATGCCTCTGACGGCGGCACATTATAGGATTTTAGCTGTCAGTTCGGCAGAACAGATAATTGGAGCTGCTCTATCTACTCTTATAGGAATCATAATACCGATGATTCAGTTAGTCGGGCATCCGCAAATCTCGACCCTGATGCAGGGGATACTTGCCGCATCCGGCCTGACCGGTATCTCGGTGGGTTCAGCCATTATCGGAAAGTTGAGTGATGATAGAGGCTATGCAGGATTTTTCCGTCTTTGCCCGGCAATCATTACCATAGGAGGTGTAGCTGCATGGTTGTGGCCGAGTGTTACGGTTCTAATTATCGCTCAATTTATTATCGGAATTGGTGTAGGCGGAGGATATTCTCTTGATGGTGACTACATATCACAACTCATGCCTAAAAAGTGGAAATTATTCATGGTAGGAGTTGCTAAAGCATCTTCATCAATAGGATTTATGGGGGCTGCCTTAATAGCCTGGATATGTCTAAAAAACGGGTTACAGGCTAATCACTGGCAAGACCTTATGCTGATATTAGCTGCGATGGGAGCAGTCACCTTTATATTCCGCATAGGATGGTCGGATTCTCCGCGTTGGCTTCTTGACCGCGGTAGAAATGAAGAAGCCCAGAAAGCGGCACAGAAATTTTTTGGTCCTAATGCCGTAGTTGCTCCACTTCCACAAAATAAGATTACAACTAAGAAATCATCATGGGCTGATATGTTTCACGGGAAAAATCTCATCCGAGTGATATACAGCGGTATTCCCTGGGCCTTTGAAGGAGTGGGTGTCTATGGAGTTGGAGTCTTCATTCCATTGCTGGTAATGGACCTCGGTATTATCCATTCAAATGCCGAAGGCTTACCCAAAATAATTAACTCGGTTGAATTGACTACATATATCAACTGCTTTATAATTCTCGGATTTTTGGTCGGACTTCTCCTTGTCAGGAAGTTTAATCACAAGAAAATGCTATGGCTCGGATTCGCAGGATCAGCCATCTTTCTTACCATTCTTCTTGCCGCCTATCTGCTCAAGTGGCCGGTCATCATTTCAGTGCTTGCCTTCGGACTATTTGAGGTATTTCTAAATGCAGGCCCGCATCTTATTACCTTTATAATACCCAACGAGATTTATCCTGTCACAGTAAGAGGTGCAGGTTCGGGTATCGCGGCTATGTTGGGTAAAGTTGGTGCAATTGTAGGCGTATTTGTAATGCCAATACTTCTCAATCATGGCGGCATAGTGACTGTTCTGGAAGTATGCATAGCAATTATGGCAGGAGGTGCACTTGTAAGCCTTTTCTTTGGCAAGATGGTAGCCCGGATGCAGAAAACCGATGCTGAAGCCGAGAATTAAGAATTAATATATCTATATTAAAGTTACCGATTATGCACATGTCCGACGCATTGCTTTCGCCACCCGTGGCGCTTACAGCAGGAGCAATAGCCACCGGTCTGCTTGTTACAGCCGGTATAAAAGTAAAAAGCGACAAACGCGAGAATCTAATTCCTATGATGGGAGTGCTTGGCGCATTCATTTTTGCGGCTCAAATGATTAATTTCAGCATACCGGGCACAGGTTCATCAGGCCATATAGTAGGTGGCGTATTACTCGCGGCATTTCTTGGTCCTTGGGCGGCATTCATTACATTGGCATCGGTATTGATTATACAATGTATGGTATTTGCCGATGGAGGGTTGATGGCATTAGGATGCAATATTCTCAATATGGGAGCACTCTCCACTCTCGTAGCTTATCCTCTTATTTTCCGACCTCTCTGCCGATTTCCGGCGTCAACAGGCAAAATTATTGCTTCATCCCTGTTGGCTTGCATCGCAGGCCTTGAACTCGGGGCATTAGCAGTAGTGGCAGAAACAAAATTATCCGGTATAACCTTGCTTCCGACGGAAAAATTCCTGATGCTGATGTGTCCGATACATTTATTGATAGGAATAGGAGAAGGCCTTGCAACTGCTGCGATTCTAATATTCATTGAAAAGGTTCGCCCTGACATTCTATGCGAACAGGATTCGAATAAGACTAAAATCAGCAAGAGTATCCGAAAAGTAGTAATAGGATTTGCGGCGGCTTCAGCAATTGTTGCCGGCGGATTGTCATTCTTTGCTTCCTCGGATCCTGATGGTCTGGAATGGTCTATACAAAAAATCTACGGCTCTACCGAGCTTCCATCAGGAAATACACCGATGGCACGTAATGCTGAAAAGATACAACACGGCACATCATTCATGCCCGACTACGAAAATGATTTCTCCGGAATAGTTGGTGCTACAATGGTGGTGGCTCTAATATGGGGAATCTCAATGATTGCTTTCAGGCGACGCACTAAAGAAAGCACCATTACAGATTCTCACAAATAGGTCTTATCATGAGTAAGCTGGAGAATGCATTGCTGAGGCTCAATGCTCTTGAGCATGAATGTGGTGAGCCGCAATATCGGCTCACCACATTTGTAACGCTCATAGTGACCATTGCTTATCTTATAGCGATGCTCTCAGTGCCACTCAAAAATTTTGCCACACTAATTTGGTTTTCGATTTACCCCCTGGTAGCCATTCAATTCTATGGTCTGCGATTTTCTCGAATATTTCTTGAATCGCTCTACGTACTTCCTTTTGTAGTTCTTATCGGTATATTCAATCCGCTGATTGATAAAGAGACTGCGTTTATGGCAGGGAGCATTGCAGTGAGCAAAGGCTGGATCAGTTTCGCCTCCATAATACTCCGAGGCATACTGGCAGTGCAAGCTGCACTTATTCTCATCTCCGCACATGGCTTCACTGCTATGTGCTCATCATTGCGAAAACTTGGATTACCCACATTTCTGGTTACTCAGATACAATTTGTCTATCGTTATCTTGGGGTGCTTCTCTCCGAGGCTCTTAATATTCAACGCTCGGCTAATGCCCGTGGCTATGGTAAAAAGAATTTTCCGCTAAAAATATGGGGTGCTATGACAGGACAATTACTCATACGTACACTTGATAGAGGAGAAAGCATACATCGTGCTATGCTTGCACGCGGATTTACAGGATCGCTTCCTTATTATCATGCAAATAATTCACAAAAGCTTAGAATAGGCGATGTGATATGGGGAGTATCATGGATTCTGATCTTTATAGTACTGAGATTTGTCAATCTTTCATCATTGTTTCATCTATTCTGAAATATAATCTATGAGCCATCACTACATACAGTTTTCCAATGTAAAGTTCACTTATCCTAATGGATATAAAGCACTCAACGGCATCAGTTTTCGTGCTGTACACGGGGAGAAAGTAGCTATAATCGGCTCTAACGGTGCCGGTAAGTCAACACTGCTTCTACTCACCAACGGGTTGCTACTTCCTACAGAGGGAGAAGTAAATGTAGGAGATATTCCCGTCACAAAGAAAACGTTGAAAAATGTAAGACGCACTGTCGGAATGGTATTTCAGAATCCTGATGACCAGCTATTTATGCCTACTGTAGAAGAAGACGTAGCGTTCGGCCCACTTAATATGGATTTACCGAGAGAAGAAGTGGAAAGACGAATAGATGATGCTCTCGCTCAGGTCTCTTGTATTGAATTAAGCAAACGTTCACCCATGAACCTCTCCGGTGGTCAACGACGTCGCGTAGCGATTGCGACAGTACTTGCCATGAGGCCGGATATTCTCGTAATGGATGAGCCTACTGCCAATCTGGACTGGCACGGGCGACGTAACATAGTAGAAATAGTGCGCAAATTTTCGCATACCTGCCTGATTGCTACTCATGATATAGGACTAATACGCGAAGTGTGTAGCCGTTGCATAGTGATTGATGCAGGAGAGATCGTTGCTGACGGAGCAACTGATGTTATATTGGCCAATAGGGAGATAATCAACCTGCTTGACCTTCCTATTGATTCGGATTCTTTCCCGGGATAAAATGCTCTTAATTCTCACCGGTATATTGAGCCGCTGACTTCCTTCGCTCCCAATATCGCAATAGCAACCTGTCTTTGGCTCTACGCTTGCCCCTATTAGGCCGCGTTAGGGACTTGCACCCATTTGATTATACCCATGTCGGGCGAACTAATATATAAGGCCGTGTCAAAATAAATTGACACGGCCTCAGATTTATCAGTTTATAACTCAGTTATGGTGCTGAATTGTATTACTTCACAATAACCTTGGCAACAGTGCGAACGCCATTAGCCATAACCTTAACGATATACATACCGGGAGCAACTGCTATAGTGCCTTCATTGGCAGCAGAAGCACGGAGAGTACCATCAAGTGCATATACTTCAGCAGAGTCATAGTTGCCCTCAACGAATACCATACCGTTTCCGGCAGTGATTTCAATAGGCGCGTTACCGTCAGCTACTTTATCTACACCCTGAATATCCGAGAAGTTGAACTTACAACCGGTTATAATTTTGTTGCTGTCCTTATCAATAAGGAGTACATTGATGCGTGACTTATCCGGGTCAGTAAGATCTGAAGTAGCAACATTGCGGGTATAGGTATAAACGTCGCCGGCATTAACAGTTTTGGGAATGCTACCTGTTGCACCCTGCCAATTGTAGATACGACGAGCTACGTCATTGTAATAAAGGCTAACTTTTGATCCCTTGCTTTCGAAGCCACCCATTGCACCGCTACTTCCACCTGCATAGTAATTGCTCTGATCGTAAGGACCTACATTATCTTCAGTAAGAGCGATTGCGAAACCATAATTAATATCGTTGTAGCCCTGCATAAAAGTAGTTCTTACATCTACGTCATAAGAGTCATCACCGGCAGGCTGGATGTTAATAACTTCTACATTGATGGGGATAACCTGACTTGTAATTCTATTGTAAACATCAATACAGCTGTCCTTGCTGGGGTCAAAAGCGATCTCACGATTAGCTACAGCAGAGGGGAAACCTGTAAAGTAGCTATTAATGAATGAAGAATAAGAAGAAGCTGCCATAGCATCACCGGAGTGAACAGCAATACCGATATAATCATCCTTGGAGCCATACTCTTCTTTCATATATTCCATACCGACATAACCGCGAACACACCATCCGCACCATGTACCGGTACCTTCTTCGATAACGCAAGCACGAGGCGATACGTTGTCAGAAATGATCATCGGAGTAGAAACCCACTGAGGATCGGCTACTTCATTACCATTTACGCTGATTACGCGCACCTTGAGGGGACACTGGTAATCTTCCTGCCAATACATGAGGCCGGGGAGCTCAACAGTAGTCTTCTCTGAAATTCCAAGTGGAGAAGTAGGCTTTACGATTGTGGTCTGAGGATTGGCAGTACCAAGCTGATATTCGAGTTCAAATTTTTCAATCTGATTAGAACCTACGTTAGACACTTTTACGCCTGCTGAGAAAGTCTCATTGATTTTAGCGTAAGGCGGCAGAACAAAATCAGTGACATTTACGAGGTCTTTGGGAAGAGTTTCGCCCTCTACACGGATACGAATACAAGCATTACCGAACTGATCTCCATACTTACCGAAGTTACCCCAAATGGCACTTTCAGTATCACCATTGGCTACATAGCCTGAATATTGAGAATAATCATTGGTGTTCATATCGAAGCCGAGGACAAAGTCCTGAGTACTCTTTGTGGTAAGGTAGTAACCAATGTAAAGAGTTTCACCGGTGATCTCGTAGGGAGTTTCAAGAGTCACGTCATTCCAACGCTGGGTTCTTGCAGTAACATCCTGCACATAGAATGGGGGCTCACGAAGGTCATCGGAAAGGAATACAGTCACATTTTTCTGCGCACCTGTACCATAGCCGAATGAAACTTCAGTAACTTTGCTGCCAATCCACTGCTTCATTTGGTCAGCAGGAATTTCAATGGCAGTGGAAACTACTATTCCACTCTTCTTGACACCGAGTGTCTGAATATCATCACCGCTGTAACCATAGGTGATGTAAGGTGTCTCGGCATTGGCTGCAAATGCTGCGGATGCAACGAGAGCAAGAGAAAGTAAAGATGTTTTCATTATTAAATCTGTTAGTTGATGTAAATTTGCTGCAAAATTATAAAAAAAATTCTAAACGAAAGATATCTCTCGATTTTTTTTTGATTTTTTAATTCCTCGCAACACATTTTGGTATTCTAAATATCCGTCAAAGTGACCGTGTTTAACAAATTTTAATAATCTGTAGCTTAAAAAATTACGTTTTCGTCCAAATATTTTGGGCAAAAATAGTAACTTTGCAATCATAATAACCAAATTTAAGATAATGCACATGTCTTCAAGATACTTAACTCTCGCCTCTTTGGTACTTCTCGGCGGAGCTACTCTTTCAGCAACTCCTTTGACTCCCGAAGAAGCCTTATCAAGAGCTATGGGCAATGCCCCTGCACGCGTAGCATTAATTCTCCCGATTTCGAATCCTTCACTTTCGTTCACCTATAATATAAATAAGAAGCCGGCCCTCTATGTATTCACCACAGAGAAATCATTCCTGATGGTATCCGCAGACGATGCCGTAACTCCTATTTTAGGATATTCCAATACCTCCACTTTTGATCCCAACGATATACCTGATGGATTGAAGTGGTATCTTGAGGTGCGTGGAGCTGAAATCAAAGCTGCTGCCGAAAACAATAGCGGCAAAGCTGAAATCTATGCTCCCGCTGATCGTAAAAAAATTGAGCCTCTTCTGAAGACTACGTGGAAGCAGGGCAATCCTTTTAATATGTACGCCCCATACGTAGGTGATACACAGTGTCCTATAGGCTGCGTATCAATTGCTATGTCGCAGGTTATGAATTACTTCAAATGGCCTGAAAAGGGTATAGGATCGCACTCTTACTCATGGACTCCAACCGGAGGAACTGCTCAGACACTATCTTTCAATTATGCAGACAATCCTTATAATTGGGATGAGATGCTGAATGATTATTCCGATGATAATGCTACTGAAGCTCAGAAACTTGCAGTAGCTACTCTTGCATACGGTAATGCCGTATCAGTAAATACTAAGTTTGGAGCAAGCGCCTCAAGTGCCGGTGCCAATGAAATCTGTAGAGCATACGTTAATGTTTTCGACTATAGTATTACTTCCAGATTTGCAGAGCATAAATACTTCACAGCAGAGGAATGGAATGATATGATATATCAGAATCTGCTAAGTTCCGGGCCAACCCCATACGCCGGGACGAATGACGGCGGTGGTCATGCTTTTGTAGTTGACGGCTATAATACGGATGGATATTTCCACGTAAATTGGGGCTGGGGTGGCGTATCCGACGGATATTATCTTATCAATAATCTACTTCCGGGCACTCAGGGCACCGGCGGCACTTCCGGCGGATATAACTTCGGAGAATCAATTGTACTTGATATGAAGAAACCGGCCCCCGATGATAAACTCGCCGTTGTGATGGTGAATCAGGGTGGTCTTAAGGTTACTTCACCCGGAGGCCAGTTCAATATACAGTCAGCTACAGGTGCCGGTGGATTCTTTAACTTCTCAACACGCGACCTTGAAAATGTGACTTTAGGTGTAAGCCTCACAAATACTGAGACCGGCGAAGTAACTTATTTATCGGGAAAGACATACGAAAAAATTGAATCATTCCTCGGATTCGGTTCTTATGTAGCATATATTCAGAATCCTTTGTCAAACGGCACTTACATTCTTCGCCCCGTTTATAAATATGAAGGTGAATGGAATGAAGTATTGATGCCTTACAACTACACCCGCACATACACAATAACTGTAAACGGAGATTCCTATGTACCGACCGCCAATTCACCACAGCTTCTTCAGGTGAGCGATCTTGACATTGAATCAGACTTTTATGACGGAGCTGCCTTTAAAATGTCGTTTAAGCTCAAAAACACAAATGAGTACACTTACTCAGGCGGAATAGCTCTACAGATAGGTACGCTAAAGGGTTCGAACTTTTCTGTAATCACACGTTCCCGCTATACTCCTATTGAAATAGGAGTAAATGAGACTATTGATGTAGACTACACCTCAACATTTATGAAAAATGTGCCGGCAGGCGAGTATAGCGCCTACCTTATTGACTATGCCGGTAACAAACTCACAGATAGTCCTATCAACATTACCGTAGTCGGCAACGCTACGGGTATGCCCTATTCATCTAACCTGAGGGTAAGGAACAGCGATAATGTGAACCCGAACTGTATCGAGCTATACGGAGATATGTTCCTGAAATCCGGAAACTATTTCGCCAACACTCTATACCTATATTTCTTTGATTCCACTACACTTAAGTCTGTGGAAAGAATTACTACACCAATCTATTTCCTTTCAGAAGATGATTTCATCCACTATGAATTGACGGGTCTTCTGGAAGACGCAAAAGTTGGTGAAGAATATCTCGCCGGACTTTATGTCGGTTCAACTTTGGTTTCAAATTATCCCACTTTCACAATTGGTGATTTCAAAGGAGTCAAGACTGTAGAGAATGAAAGTGCTAAAGTGGTAAATACTGAATATTACACCTTAACCGGTGTGAAGGTAAACGAAGAAAATCTTGATAAGGGCATCTATATTAAACTTGAGCATCTTGATAATTCCGAAACTCGCACCTCGCGCGTGATTATCAGATAATAAAGGTTATGAAAGTCATTCTTGCATCAATACTGCTTTGCTCCGGACTGATCTTTTTGTCCGGATGCAAGGCCAAGACAATGAAAACTGTAGACGACACACCCATTACGCCTCAGAATGTGATATTGGGAAGTGAGCCACGCGACGTGATGCCGCGTGCTGTGGCCTACCGCACTAACGGAGATTACTCTCAATATGTCACCATTAATGTCAGTCCTGCAGGTCAGATACTCGCTTTCCCTGATCCTCGCGATATAGGACCTCAAAGCACGCCTCTTGAGCTTGGCGATGGTTGGCTTCTTGACCGGAGAGGTGGGATCGGGGAAAATACCAGATTTATCCGACTCACTTATACAGATTACCACAATCTGCCGGCGCCACCCACAATCTTTGAATTAAAGGAAGCTATAATAAAAGATGCGCGTGTGACTCAGACTATAGTATTCTCTGATCTAACACCCTCACAGGCGGCAAGAGATCCGAAGAAAGTGATGCAGTTAATACGGGAATATGAGAAATCAGTTAACCCTTCCTTCTGAGGATTGACTGAGCTTTCAACACACGAAAAGATTGATGTAAAGAAGAATCAACGACAAAATTATTAAGAACCGACATTTTTATTTGGTTGAAATAGAAAAAAGTATTAACTTTGCATCACAATTCTGCGGGGTGTAGCGCAGTCCGGTTAGCGCACCTGGTTTGGGACCAGGGGGTCGAA
>CAYNNV010000050.1:0-13122 GCA_964398625.1 uncultured Sangeribacter sp.
CTGACAAATATCAGCAATGGAAAGATACTGTGCTTAGTTCAATCCGCAATTTCGGGACACCATGGAGTTATAACCAAAACTTCACGGCCACCTACAAAGCACCATTCAACAAAATGCCGGTGCTCGATTGGGTTACTGCAACAGCCACATATAGCGCTACATACAGTTGGGATAGAGGTGCAACTGTGGAAGATGTATATTTGGGCAATACTATTCAGAATAATTCTTCATGGAATGTGGATGGCAGATTTAATTTTGAAACTCTTTATAACAAAGTACCATATCTCTCTAAAGTCAACAAACGATTTGCTGCTTCTTCATCTCAACGCACTCCCACAGGACGTGTTGACAGAAAGGGAATGCCTTCATCTGAAAATCGCAAAAACAATAACAAACTGAAATTTGAGACGTCCGTAAACCTCTCGCCGGACTCAACCACCATAGTAAAGCATAATCTTAAGAACAAAAAAGTTAAGATTTCCGCTACTGTAAAGGGCAAAAGTTACAAACTGACTACTAAAGTTATAGATGAAAATAATATTGAAATTCTTGACAAGACCGATAAGCAGGTTAAACTTGTAATTACTGCTGATCGTACAAGTTCGGGGTCAAATAAGTCTCCTGCGGCAAACTTTGCGGATCATGCTACAAGATTCTTGATGATGATAAGAAGTGGTTCCGCAAGATGGAAAAGTACTAAATCACTCAATCTTCCTTTATTTTCACCGGAAATTGGAGACATCTTCGGTCAGAGCAAAAATTATGGTCCTCTTTCTCCGGGTCTCGATTTTGCTTTCGGATTTACCGGGGAGAATTACGTGGAAAAAGCCCGAGAACGCGGCTGGCTCATAACCGACGGCTCTCAGACTTCACCCGCTATATGGTCAAACTCTAATGAGTTTAATTTTGAGCTTACATTAGAGCCAATTCGTGGTCTGAAGATTCTTCTAACCTCAAATCTCACTGACAATCGCACGCGTCAGATACAATTTATGTATGCTGACATGCCTACTACACGCACAGGCAATTACACCCGTACACACGTAGCTCTTAAGACCGCACTTAAATCCTCCTCTGCAGCCAACGGATATGAATCAGAAGCTTTCAACCGCTTTCTTGATTATATACCCGTAATAGCTTCCAGAGTGCAGGAACAGTATGCCGGAAGCCGCTATCCTAACTCCGGATTCCTTGAGGGCAATTCGTTGGCCGGATCTGTTTACAATCCACAGGTAGGCACAGTAAGTACTACTTCGTCCGACGTACTGATTCCGGCTTTCCTTGCAGCTTACTCCGGATCCTCTCCCGATAAGATTACACTTTCTCCTTTCCCCGGGCTCAGTGCTATGTTGCCCAACTGGAGAATAACATACGACGGTCTTTCAAAGATACCTGCAATAGCAAAGGCTTTCAAAGCTTTTACTCTCACTCATGCATATCAATGCACATACTCAGTTGGATCATACACATCTTTCCTCAACTGGGTTCAACTTGACGGCGATCTCGGCTTTACATCCGACGAGCTTACAGGGCAACCGATTCCATCTACGCCCTTCACTATGCAGTCCGTAGCTATAACAGAAAAGTTTGCGCCCTTGATAGGAGTCAACGCTACACTCAATTGTGAAGTTACTCTTAATGCTGAATATCGTGACTCGCGCACTCTCACCCTTAATTCTTCTGCCGGACAGATTGTTGAAGCTAACTCGCGCCAGTTTACCATTGGGGCCGGATATAAAATTGTTGACTTCAGTTCATTCCTGAAACTTGGCTCAAAACAAGGTGGAGTAAGCAACGATCTTACCCTTAATGTTGACTTTTCTTACGCGCTGAATCAGTCACTAATTCGCCGTATTGAAAGTGCATATACCCAAGCTACAAACGGAACTTCAGCTCTATCTATCAATTTCACGGCATCTTATATTCTAAGTAAACGCATTACCTTGTCAGCTTTCTTTGACCAGCAGATCAATAAGCCTCTGGTATCAAACTCAGCCTATCCTACGTCAAATACCAATTTCGGCATTGCAGTAAATATTTCGCTCGCACGCTAAGCAATTTAATGAAACTTTAAATCTTATTTTCGCAATGATTTGTCAATTCTGAGTCACCGGAATTAAGATTTTTTTGTTAACTTCGCGCTATAATAAATCATTTCAAAGGCTCTCCTAATATCATATCAATATGGCACAGAAACCTTCTATACCTAAAGGCACTCGTGATTTCGGACCGATTGAATCCGCTCGCAGAGATTATCTATTCAATACACTCGCTGATGCTTTTCGCCTTTTCGGATATCGCAGAATTGAGACTCCAGCTCTTGAAAATCTCTCTACTCTCACCGGGAAATATGGTGAAGAAGGTGATAAACTTCTGTTTAAGATTCTTAACAGCGGAGAGTTCAGAAAAGGAATCACCGCTTCTGATTTTGGAGAAATGTCAACCGGAAGTTTAGCGGCCAAGATCTGTGAAAAGGGTCTCAGATATGACCTCACAGTTCCTCTCGCACGTTTCGCAGTTCAGCATCGCGCAGAACTGAATCTTCCATTTAAGCGTTTCCAGATTCAACCTGTTTGGCGAGCCGATCGCCCGCAGAAAGGACGTTATCGTGAATTTTACCAATGTGACGCAGACGCTATAGGCAGTGACTCTCTCAATTGTGAAATTGAATTGCTGATGCTTGTGGATTACGCATTCCGTACACTTGGAGTGCGCACTCTGCTCAAGCTCAACAATCGCAAAGTGCTCGCCGGTATTGCTGAAGTTATCGGCATGGCCGACAATTTGATCGGTATGACTGTTGCTATTGATAAAATAGATAAAATCGGTTACGAGGCTGTATGTGAAGAACTACGTTCCAAAGGTATAACCGAAGAGGGTCTGTCAATGCTATATCCTATTCTAAATCCTGAAGGCTCAACTGCGGATCGGATAGCCATGCTTGAGAAAATGCTTAAGGAATCTGAAATCGGTATGAAAGGAATAGAGGAACTTAAGACCGTTGCTTACGGTTTTGAATCCGTTCGAGATTGGACTGAATTTGAAATAGATCCGTCGTTGGCACGCGGCCTTGATTATTATACCGGTTCAATTATGGAAGTCAAAGCGCTTGACTTCACTATTGGTAGTATATGTGGAGGCGGACGTTATGACAATCTCACCGGCGTTTTTGGTATGCCGGGACTTACAGGGGTTGGAATCTCCTTTGGAGCTGATAGAATATATGACGTAATGGCTCAACTTAACCTTTTCCCTCAAGAGTTGGGGGGTGCATCGAAAGTGATGTTTGTAAACTTCGGTCAAGAAGAAGCACTGCACTCTCTGAAAATAATTAAAATGCTTCACGCCAATAATATCTCCGCATTCCTATATCCTGAAGCCGCCAAGATGAAGAAGCAATTCTCTCATGCCGATAATCTCGCTGTAGAATACGTGGCAATAATTGGTGAAAACGAAATTAAGGACAATACCGTAACTCTTAAGCAACTTTCTACAGGCCTTCAGGAGACTCTTAGTCTTGATGACCTAATATCGAAACTGAAGAATTAAGTAGCATATCATTATGAAGAAATTTATCTTCCGGTTTCTATTATTTATTAGTTGCTTTCTCCTATATTCATGCACAGGAGGAAACAATGGAAAAGATAGAATTAAGGGAGGAAACGAGATTACTACTGAAGCAGAATTGCTAAATATAATAGATTTTGACAATTATTCACTTGTTAATATTCTTAATGCTAAAGACACAAGCAAGGTAGTCGCCACATACATATTACTTAATGATACTGTTGAGCTCCCGTCTAATATACCGGATAAAGCAACTATAATAAGAACACCTCTTAAAAAACTCCTGATATATAGCTCTGTTTTTGCATCAGCGCTTGAAGAGTTAGGCAAAGCTGATGCTGTGAAAGGTGTCGTTGACGCTCAATATTTCCGCCTACCAACCATTAAAGAAGGTCTGAAGAACGGCACTATTACTGACGTAGGTTCCGCTTCATCACCTTCTATAGAAAAAATAGTGGTTATGAATCCGGAGGCAATAATCCTCAGCATCTATGAAGGTATGGATGTCGGCGGACTTGAAAAAGCTAATATGCCGATAGTAAAATTTGCTGACAATCTGGAATCAAAGCCTCTCGGAAGAGCAGAATGGATTCGCTTTCTCGGTCGGCTCGTTGGAGAATCTCAGAAAGCAGATAGTATATATTTCACTGTCAGAGATTCCTACAATGCATTGAAAGCATCATCTAAAAAAAATGGCAAATCACCTAAGATTCTAACTGACAATATATACCAAGGCGTTTGGTACGTACCGGGGGGAAGAAGCTATCAAGCTAACTTGATAGCTGATGCCGGAGGGAATTATTTTATGAACCAGGATAAATCCGTAGGCTCTTTACCGTTATCATTTGAAGAGGTTCTCTCTAATGGAGAAGATGCCGACCTATGGCTTCTCAAAGTATATTCGGACTTACAAGATAATGCAGCTCTGAAGAAAATGGATGAACGATATGCACGATTTGCCCCATTCCGCACCGGTAATATATTCTATTGCAACTCAGCAGAATCAAGTATTTTTGAAGATATACCCTTTCATCCCGACCTTTTACTCAAGGAGTATATCGCAATATTTAACAACAAAACGGATTCACTAAAATATTTCAAACGGTTACGACAGTAAAACAATCCTCCATGAACCGAACAAGCAAAAATATTCTGCTTTTTTCTCTCTTGATACTGGCAATATCAGTGTTGTGTATATTGACTCTTTTTGTTGGTTCGGTAACTATTGAAGTCTCTGAAGTTTGGGATGCTCTGACTGGCAAGGCAACTGACTCAGTCACGGAATATATTGTATTGCAGTCTCGTCTGCCAATGGCTATTACAGCCATTCTCGCAGGGGCATCATTATCTGCAGCCGGACTTATCATGCAGACTGCTTTCCGAAATCCCCTTGCCGGTCCTTCAATTTTGGGTATTTCGTCCGGTTCATCTCTTGGTGTGGCAATTGTAGTTCTTACAGCCGGTATGATAAATATGCCCGATTTTTCGCCTGAGAACCCTATTATTATATTATTAGGCGCAGTAATTGGAGCTGCATTTATCATCTTTGTACTTGGCCTGATGAGTGCTGTTCTTTCCAATAGTGCTGCTCTGCTGATAGCGGGCGTTATGATTAGCTATCTGTGCTCATCTATTATATCACTTCTTAATTTCTTCGCACCCGCTGAAGATGTAAAAATGTTTGTAGTGTGGGGATTGGGTTCCTTTTCCGCAGTTACTCTTTCTCGACTACCGGTATTTACTATCCTTACTTTCTTATCTTTGGTCGGAGCTATGCTTCTTGCAAAACCCCTTGATGCCATGCTTCTCGGGGAGCGCTACGCTTCAAATCTCGGATATGATATACGCCGCTTACGTACCACACTCCTCCTTGTATCCGGTGCATTGACTGCTATAACTACTGCTTATTGCGGCCCTATTGGTTTCATCGGGCTCATTGTGCCTCATATCTGCCGCGGTATTTTTTCCACTTCTTCACACTATGTGATTATGCCCGCCTCTATACTTGGAGGTGCTGTTATCGCACTTCTTTGCAATCTTGGAAGCGTACTACCGGATTCATTCGGAGTAATCCCGGTCAACACAATAACCCCAATAATAGGAGTGCCTGTAATTGTTTATCTTCTTATTAATAGAAAGAATCTGCGATGGATGAATTAACTGATGGGCTCGATCCTCTAAAACTCATAAATCTCGCGGTAGGATATAAAGACAAGGCGGTTGTAAGTAATATTAACGCCCTACTTGAGCGAGGTCAACTGGTCAGTCTTATTGGAGGAAATGGTATAGGTAAGTCTACGCTTCTAAAGACAGTCACCGGTGAGATTGCTCCTGTGAGCGGTGAAATATATCTTTTCGATAAACTACTCAAAGAATATTCCCGCAGACAACTTGCCCGCAGTATGGGCATTGTTACTACAGAAAAAATTGATGCCGGAGGACTAAGAGTTGAGGAACTTGTGGCAATTGGGCGACATCCGCATACCGGGTTTAGCGGACGCCTGTCGCAAAAAGACCGCAATATAGTGAAAGAAAGCATGAAGGCCGTTAATATATACTATAAGCATAATGAATATGTGGCTCGACTTTCCGACGGCGAAAAGCAACGTGTCATGATTGCTAAAGCGTTAGCACAAGAAGCCCCTTTTCTTGTGCTTGATGAGCCTCTTTCTTTCCTTGACACTTCGTCACGTATTGAAATATTCGATCTCCTTAAAAACATGGCAGAAGACAGAAAAATTGGAATTCTTCTTTCATGTCACGATGTAGCTCAGTCACTTAGAATGTCAAGTAAAATTTGGCTTATTGACCGAGACCATAATTTTATCTCAGCCACTCCCGAAGAGATTATAAAAACCAAAGCTATAGAGAGAATGTTTAATTCAGAGAAGGCCGTGTTTGATCCGGCACTTTCTGATTTTGTAATAATCTCCGGAAAATAGAAAACTATATGCAAAAAATAACGTTTCAAGAATTCCTGCTACGCCAGCCATCGTGTCCAAATACTTTTCCTACAGACAATTACTTTCTTGCCTTGTCCAATCGCATACTGGAAATATGGCGTGGCATCGGCGTACTTTCCGACATTGATGACGCTGTTAAAAAAAGAGTAGCTCTCGCTATCACAGGATATTTTCAAGATATACTTTCTGATGCCGGATTATGGCGTTCCTTTGTGGGCAGAATGAAAACGATGTATGGCCATTACCTTCCATTCTATTCACTTTCAGAATCGTATATTGAAGCGGAATTGAATGAAGAAGATGTAAGGTTTATGGTATGGTACACAATTGCCATGCTTAGTGACGAGCACCGCCTTATTTCTCCTCTTAATGAAGAAATCAAGCTTCTGGCAAAAGAGTTTCATAAATATCTTGATTCTATTTACGAAGATGCCCCTATTCCTGAGGGATACAACCTTGCTTGTGAGCTTGACCTTCAGAATCAGGAAGAAGCAAAGCAAATTTATGACTATGGCGTATGGCTGTTCATGCATTCCTATCTCTTGACTCCCGCCTATGCACTTACTCTTTCTTCCCTTGCTGCAGAGCCTGGAATGATAGTTAATGGAGACACCACAAACCTGCAGAAACGCCTTGAGCAAGCAATGTTTGAAGATCCAACCGGGCCAATAGCTCTTTTCCTACGCGATTGGATTTTCCTTACTATTGAAGGGAAAATGCCGAATATTCCGCTATCACCTGCACCTGCTGCACCTCATCCTTTATATGAAAAGGTTATAAAGGCCAATCATAACTCCCCTATCAAATTTTTCTCAACTTACAACGAACTCAACCGTTTCTTTATTGAAGTCATAGGATGGTCTCCGAATGAGGAGCATCTTCCTGCATTAAAGAATAAGCAAGACTTCGCAATCCTTGTCACTCCGGAAAGAGGTATGCTTGTAGCTTCCGATGTATGCCGCTGCATCGCACATCCTGACAATCCGATGTATGATATGAATTATGCGCAACATCATGCAATTGAGTTCCTGACGGTACGAGGACGATGCCCTGCTGATCTTGGTAAATATCTTACAAATCATGGATATTTACCCGATGCCGTGTTTCCGGAAGCCGAAGATACACATGAGATTGTAGCTAAAAATTCAGACTTTATAATGCGCTGTTATCTTCAGAATTATTATACAGACTGATATTCAAACACGAAATTCCAATGGACGGCTATAAATATGGTCGTCCTTTATTTTACCATCTTTCCAAACACTCTGCCCATTTACAATTGTTTCATCAATTTTATGAGAAAACTCCATTCCTTCAAAAGGTGACCATCCACATTTTGTCTTCAGACTTTCCTGAGTGATAACAGTATTCTTTCGTGGATCAATCACCACTAAGTCCGCAAAATATCCTTTGCGGATAAATCCCCTCTCCTTAATCTTAAAAAGAACAGCCTGATTATGAGCCATGGCTTGAGCTATCGTTGTTAGTGAAAATACATTCTGACAAGAAAGTTCAAGCATTGCAAGTAATGAATGTTCTATAAGCGGTCCTCCTGAAGCGGCTGTAAGTGCGTCACCTTCTTTTTCACTAAGTTGATGTGGCGAATGATCAGTACTTACTACTGATATGATTCCGTCAGACACACCCTTTCTGAGAGCTTCTCTATCGTATACACTTTTTACTGCCGGATTCCACTTCACTCTTGAGCCTTTAAGAGCATAAGCAGAGTCTTCAAACCAAAGATGATTCACACAAGCCTCGCCGGTAACATTATTTTTTATCTTACCGGAGAGTGTATGTAATAGCTCAACCTCTCGCGCCGTAGATATGTGGCAAATGTGAAGCCTGGTACCACATTCTTCGGCAAGTTTAATGGCTGCTCTTGTGCTTTTTTCACAAGCCTCTGCATTTCTAATTACAGGATGCATCTCAATCGGCACACCATCGGGATATTTCTTCTTTGCTTCAAATGCATTGCTACGAATTGTCTCCTCATCTTCACAATGTACCGCTACTAATCGGCCAAGCGAAAATATCTTCTTCAGTGTATCCTGTTCAGTCACGGCCATATTTCCGGTTGAAGTACCAAGAAATACCTTAATTCCCGGCACATATTTATAGTCGCACTTCCAAAGCTCATCTATATTGTCAGCGGCTCCTCCAATATAGAAGGCATAGTTTATAACGGAATTATTCGATGCTATGATCTGCTTTTCTTTCAAAGACTTAACAGTCACCGTAGGCGGCTTCGTGTTAGGCATATCGAAAAATGACGTTACACCACCTGATGCAGCAGCTCTGCTTTCTGTAAAAATGTCTGCTTTATGAGTAAGACCGGGCTCACGAAAATGTACATGGGAGTCTATTACTCCCGGCAAGACAATCTTACCTGTAAGGTCGCTGAGCTCAGAATATTGCGATTTAATCTCTTCCGAAGCATTACCGCGAATAACAGCATCAATTTTGCCATCACTTATTCCTATACACCCTATAAATTCACGTCCTTCATTCACAATAAGGGCGTTACAAAGAAGTCTTTCTTTCATAGGAAATTTACTAAGATTAGCTCTGTACTTTCCGTTTATTTCTTGAGAAAATACTTTTTAACCTCAACTTGAGCACTCCGAACACAGCTTCTCCGAATATACTACCATTCATTTTGCTTGTACCAAGAACTCGATTCACAAAAATAATAGGAATTTCCTTGATACGGAATCCAAGTTTATAAGTCTTGAATTTCATCTCTATCTGGAAGGCATAACCCTTAAATTCAATCGCATCAAGATCAATACTTCGAAGCACCTTATCAGTATAGCATACAAAGCCTGCCGTATTATCCCTAAGCTTCATTCCTGTTACTATCCTCACGTAAGCTGAGGCATAATATGACATAAGAACTCTGCCCATAGGCCAATTCACAACGTTAACTCCGGAGATATAACGGGATCCGATGCTCATATCCGCATCTCCACTTTTACAGGCATTGTAGAGCGCCGGTAGGTCTGCAGGATTATGTGAGAAATCCGCATCCATCTCTATGATATATTTATACCCATGATTCAATGCCCATTTAAAGCCGTGGATATAAGCTGTACCAAGACCTAATTTCCCTTTTCTACATTCAAGAAACACACGATCGGAATACTCTCCCATCTTAATTCTCACGGCATCAGCTGTACCATCAGGTGAACCATCATCTATCACGAGTATATCAAATTTCTCTTCCAATCTCATCACAGCATCAATGATATTGGAGATATTTTCTATCTCGTTATAAGTAGGTATGATTATTATTGCATCTGACATAGACAGGCTCTTTATCTAAATAGCAATCAGTAATGAATGAAACTTATTCTTACTGTCTAATTCTTATAGCCACTTAGGTTTTGCAAAGATACTATAAAAAGCCGGATTTTACATTGTCGAAATAAAAATTTTGTATTTCCAAGGAAGCAATTTTTGATTTGTGTACAATTAAATGTCAAAACATTATATTGTATTTTTGAAGTATTTCCAATGGTTTGTAAGACTCTTTAGCCATTCTAAGTCCCATATCTCCGGCGTCATCTTCTCGGTTAATATACTCAATCTCAGGATATGATTGTTTTACGTCGGCTGCAAAGTATTTATTTATAGCCTCGTAGCTACCTTCAATATTCTTAAGAGCTTTCTCTATATGTACAAAGAGAGTATCTCTCTTTATATCTCCCATCGTAAAGGCCACAATTTCTCCATCTATTTTAATCATGCCTCCTATCAATGGGCTTGAAACATCGCTTTGTGCCCAATCCGCAATTAGATCACGCGTTAGATTGCGCTCATCAGTTGCTGCTTCTGACCGATCTCCTTCAGCATCTATAATATTCATGAATTCGAGCACCGCTGAAACATCTTCACGCGTCATTCTAATATAGACAGCATTAGGATAAAGTGATTCAAATTTATTGACGTGGTTACGCTTTTTGCTCATCTTTTTCCCCTTGAGGGTAGATAGGGACTCAGCTGAATACAAGTAGTCACCCATATCCTCAAGTTTACCGATTCTCAATGGGTTATGCTTCTTGAAATCATCAAGGGCATATTCCGGAACTGCAGAGAATACTAATCGTTCTCCACAATTATCGCAATAATCTCTTAATAGCTCGATCGCCTCCGAAAGCGGCATCTCGCCTATCGGCATAGAGAAAGCGGGCATAGATCTGTCGCCTTCCACAAGACCCTTGATAAAGAGCGTGTTGCGATAGATGCAATATGAATAGGAATAATACTTCACCCACATCAGCACGCCACCGTATGAAAAATCACACGTTCGCCCAGTTTCTGAAAGGAGAAATGGGAATATCTCCTTCATTGACTCCGGAGTAACAGGTCGGAAATTAAGAGGCGTACCGGCAGTAGAATCTTTACCTGAAGATGAAGCACTCTTACGGATCGTTGTCTTAGTTAACGGATATGTGTATATCGTAGTATTCATATTAAGAGGTTCAGATATAGTTTATATTTCTTAAATGCGCAAGCGGCGGCAAAAGTTCATGCCGCCGTCTAATATAGAACACTCAAATTAAGTTCACTACTTTGCTATCTTATTCAGATAATAGGATCTTACGTCATTCCATTTATAGAATGGAAATTCCGATGTTTCTACCGGTATTGAAATTTCTCTTTCGTTTAGCATGAATTTCACTATTACATCTTCACGATTCCTCTTGTTCCGAAAGAAAATTAATTGGATATTGCCTGCCATAGGAGCTATCTTCCAATCAGAAAATACTTTATAGAAATCCTCAGGGTTTTCAACGGCAGTATTGCAATCCTTCAGATCAAGAGCAGCAGCCAATGGTATCAGATTGCCGTCGTGTCCGAAGCGCAATGTAGCCGTAGGTTGACTGCCTGCGAGCGCCTCATCAGCACTTTCTATAATATTTCTAATCAATGGATATGCGTTTTCAATAACCTTTGTGCCATTCCCCGCGAAAGCACCGTCATTCACATAAAATACATAATTAAAGCATTGCCAGAGATCAAAAAGTTCTTCCGGAGTGAATATATCATAAAAGCTGACAGAAGTCTCCATATTCTGCATATCAGAAGCCAGCCAATACATTTGCCAAATGAAATCATCAGGATTCACATTCATCTCAACAAATCTATCATCTTTAAATAGACTTTTAATCAGTCTTTCAGGATTAGTGTGAGTTGCTTTAAATTTTCTGTACTGCTCCTTCCATCTCTTTCCGTCAATAGTATATTCGTGGTGATCGGGACTATGATAGCAAAGATAAGGCATATATCGGTTTGATGACTCACGAACAATACGAAGATTCGGATTCAATTCCTTAAGACGCTCGCAAAAAGCATCCATACTAAGTACGCATCTTACAACAAGGGTAGATCTTGCCGATAGTTCTGACTCTCCGTTGAAAACATTAGGATAAGCCTTATACATTCTTTCAGCAATGCCACGATGTTGACGCACGCCTAACGGCGACAAATCGCCTCCTCTACCTTTCGCCTCAACCATAATTGAGTCTATTCTATCAGCCACATCCAATCCAAGAATTGTGAGAGCATCAGCCTCGCGCGCCTTATTCATCAACTGCTGAATATCTGTGTAATCCCGGTCACTAATCAAATATCTTGACCCGTGTCTTCCATAGTGAGAAATATAGAAAGGTTCGTACCCCTTTGGAGGAAGTGTATTTAGTGAAGAACTCACCGGATATGCATAATATACTCCTCCTGTCTTATTTAAGTCACTCATCATCTCATCCGGCGAAGTCTGTGCAAGCACAATACAGCCTGATAAATACATCACTGATGCTAAAACTAATTTAATAAATCCATTCATATCTAATAAATTAATTACAACTCTAATAATTTAATATCCTATTCTAATCACAAAGATAATAAAATACTTACTTAAATATTTCTTATAAACAAAAAAAATAGAGTATACCAGAATCTGATATACTCTAATCAGTAGCCGATCCGGGACTCGAACCCGAGTCTCCACCGTGAGAGGGTGGCGTGCTAACCGCTACACTAATCGGCCATATCAAGGCGAATTTCTGAGGTTGAAATACGCCTCTCTTTTTCACTTTGCAAAGTTAAGCATTTTTTTTGTGTCACCAAAATTTCCGCTTAACTTTTTTTTAGCAATTTTTATTCAGCTGCGCCTTCTACTTCAGTCTCAGTTACTTCTGCTTCAAGTGCCTCTTTGGCTGCAGCCTCTTCAGCTGCAAGCTTCTCAGCTTTCTTCTTTGCAACTGCTTCTGCCTTTACACGATTTTTCTCAATTTCAGCATTGAGACGCTGAGTCTTTTCTTCTGCAAGCTTAGCCTCTTTCTTAGCAGCCGTGTTTGCTGCTTTTTTGGTATTGGCATCTTTCCATGCCTGGAAGCGACGTTCTGCTTCTGCCATATCAAAAGCACCTTTCTTTACACCTTCGCGAAGATGCTTCATCAGCATTACGCCTTCATGTGAAAGGATTGAACGCACTGTATCAGTGGGCTGAGCGCCTACTTCTACCCAATAGAGTGCACGGTCGAAGTCTAAACTTATTGTAGCAGGATTAGTGTTCGGATTATATGAA
>CAYNNV010000051.1:0-13097 GCA_964398625.1 uncultured Sangeribacter sp.
ATTGGGCAGTACGCCGCCGGGCCGGATGGCGTTGCGGTACCGGATTTCCCATGGAGTGATCCCCACCTTATCCGCGAGAGCCGTAAGAGTTATTCCGCGGCGCTGCATCATTCCGTCAAGATTTATTATTATTGGCATTTTTGTCACATTTAACGGGATTTCCCAATATTCCGGGATGACAACTTGAGGCCACCTTTCAATCCGCAAATTTAATAAGAATTTTTGGAATGAACAAAACAACGGAAGTTCAAAATTTCCTCAAGATTTACCTGATGCAAAATTCCGGAATTTATCTTATTTTATCAGTTTATTATGCCCTAAAGTCGGCATTTTTTGCTAAATTTGCGAATAATTTTATAATATGACAGCTAAAAAGCTTAAAATAGTTTTCTTTGGAACGCCTGAATTTGCCGTAGCAAGTCTTGACGCTCTCATCAATGACGGCCATGAAGTAGCAGCCGTGGTAACGATGCCCGACAAAATCGGAGGGCGAGGCCACAAAGTCATCGAAAGCGATGTCAAAAGATATGCAGTTGAGCACGATCTTCCTCTTCTTCAACCCGAAAAGCTACGTGCCTCAGAGTTTATTGACGCCCTCAAAGCTATCGGCGCTGATCTATTCGTAGTGATTGCATTCAGGATGTTGCCTAAAATGGTCTGGAATATGCCGCCGCTCGGTACTTTCAATCTTCACGCCTCGCTTCTGCCGGCCTATAGAGGAGCGGCACCAATCAATCGCGCCATCATGAATGGAGAAAAAAGCACAGGAGTCACTACCTTTCTGCTCAATGAGGAGATTGACGCCGGCGACATCATAATGCGCGCCGAAGTACAGATTGGCCCTGATGAAGATGCAGGAAGTCTTCATGACCGACTTATGAGAATAGGAGCTGACCTCACTGTGAAGACTGTGAGATCCATTGCCACAGGTGAGATCACTCCCCTTCCTCAGCTCTCCGGAAAACACACTCCGGCGCCTAAAATTTTCAAAGACGATTGTCGCATAGACTGGTCCGCCGGGGCTCTCTGCGTTCACAATCACATTCGTGGATTGTCACCCTATCCTGCTGCATGGAGCGAACTTATTTCCGATAACGGTAAGCCTGTAGGCGTTAAAATCTTAAAAGCCCGGATTGTGGATAATGATTCAGACTCTAATCCGGGAGAAATAAGTATCGACGGTAAGCGGATGATTGTAGGCTGTGGCAAAGGCAGCATAGAAATCATTGACATTCAGCCAAATGGCAAACGCCGTATGCCGGCTGCTGATTTTTTACAAGGTTATCATCCTGATTATTTCAATCTATGATTGCTCGGGACTCCGAATGCTCTTCTACTATTCAAGACACGGCCAAAGCATCCTGCCGAATGCTGGCTGCACTCCTTGAAGCTCACGGTGTTAAAAATGTGATTGTATCACCGGGTAGTCGAAATGCGCCTATCGCTATGGCTCTTGAAGCGAGGACTGAGATACGTAAATTCGTAATCACAGATGAGAGGTCTGCTGCATACGCTGCAGTAGGAATGGCTGAGACGTCAGGTGAAGCCGTTGCTGTAGTCTGCACCTCAGGAACAGCTTTGCTCAATTATGCTCCTGCCACTGCCGAGGCTTATTATCAAGGGCTTCCGCTGATAATTATCTCTGCTGACCGCCCTTCACAATGGATTGATCAAGACGACAGTCAGACCATCCGTCAAGATTCCGCACTTGGCAACATCGTAAAGAAAAGCTATAATATACCTGATTACCATGACGATGACATTGAAATGAGCTGGTTTGTAAACCGTGAAATTAACGATGCACTGCTCACGGCTCTTTCGTCACGCCGAGGTCCGGTACACATAAATCTTCAATTATCAACACCACTTGACCTAATCACACCGAGAAAATATACAAATTATCGTGTCATTCAGTTGTATAATGCCGACAACAGGTTGTCAAAAAACCATTTACACTCTCTTTGCGATGATGCTCGTGGCAAGAAAATACTCGTGATAGCCGGCTTTATGCAGCCGTCAGCGGCAATTAACAAGGCTATTGGCAGATTGGCAAGACTTCCGCAGGTAACGGTATTCGCGGAGACTATTTCCAATATCCATGCTCACGATGTCATCCTGAATATTGACCGTGTTCTATCGCAGGCTACGAAAGAGGAATTGGAAAACCTTAAACCGGATCTTGTAATATCCTTAGGTGGTGCACTTATATCCAGAATGATTAAGGACTGGCTAAGAAAGTCTCCGCCCCATATGCATTGGGTTGTAGGCAACACTCACACAACTGTTGACCCCTTTATGTCGCTCATCGCACGTATCAATGTTGATCCCGCAGAATTTCTTTCTCGCCTCGCAGGAGCTCTCTCAAAAGATAGCACAGAAGTTGATTACTCCTCCTGTTGGCAAAGACTTAACTCTTTAAGCAAAAATGAAATATCTGCATATACAACCAATGCCCCGTGGTCGGATTTCAAAGCTCTCGCTCAATTATTTACCCTGATTCCTGTAAAATACAACCTTCATTGTTCCAACGGTACTGCCATACGCTATGCTCAGCTTTTTGCACCAAGTCCTTACCATTCTTCATTTTGCAATCGGGGTGTATCAGGTATTGATGGTTGCACATCGGCGGCTGTAGGCAGTGCGCTTGAGTATTCCGATGGCACTTTGCTAATTACAGGCGACATGAGTTTTCATTATGATTCGGGCATACTCAATTCTCCTCTTTTCCCTCACAGACTCAAAATAATAGTGCTTAACAACCGCGGTGGAGAAATATTCCGCTTTGTAAGGTCTACTCGTTCGATGCCGATCAGAGAAGAATATCTTTGTGCAGCTCCTGCCGACAATATTTCCGGTATAGCTCGGGCTTTCGGATTTAATTATCTCAAAGCTTCGTCAAGTGAAGAACTTTGCGAGGCGGCTAAACTCCTATTTTCTTCCAACCGCAAGACAATTCTTGAGATTATCACTCCGGCTGGTATAAATGCTTCGGTACTAACCGAATTTCTTAATAGAAAGAAAATAAGATTTTGATTTTATAATAATACAAACTACCTTTATACAACAATGTACAACTGGGAAACCATTAAGACTTACGAGGACATTCTCTTTGAGCAATTCGAGGGAATAGCCAAGATTACTATCAATCGCCCACAGGTATACAATGCCTTCCGGCCTAAGACCAACGAAGAGATGCTTGATGCTATGGCTATTTGCCGCGATAGGACTGATATCCGCGTCGTTGTGCTAACCGGCACCGGCGATAAAGCCTTCTGTTCTGGCGGTGACCAAAACGTGAAAGGTCGCGGAGGCTATATAGGCAGTGACGGAGTGCCAAGACTCAATGTACTTGACCTGCATAAAGCAATACGCTCAATTCCAAAGCCTGTAATAGCAATGGTTAATGGTTACGCAATTGGCGGAGGCAATGTGCTTCAGCTTGTTTGCGACCTTACAATAGCCTCCGACAATGCCCGCTTCGGACAAACCGGTCCCAAGGTTGGAAGTTTCGATGCCGGCTTCGGCTCATCATATCTCGCATCGTGCGTCGGACAGAAGAAAGCACGCGAAATATGGTTTCTATGCAAGCAGTATACGGCTCATGAAGCACTCGAAATGGGGATGATTAATACAGTCGTTCCATTTGAGCATCTTGAGGAAGAAACTATAGAATGGTGTCGTACAATCATGAAGCGTTCTCCGCTTGCCATACGCATGATTAAGCGCGGACTTAATGCAGAGCTTGACGGACAGCGCGGATTAATGGAATTTGCCGGTGATGCCACACTAATGTACTATCTGATGGATGAAGCACATGAAGGACGCAATGCATTCCTTGAAAAGCGTGAGCCTGACTTTGATCAATTTCCCAAGTTCCCTTAAATTCAAATCTGCTAATGCGTCTTGCTTTCACACCATATACTCTTGACTTCAAGACTCCCGGCGGGACTTCACGCGGCATTCTGAATAAAAAATTAACCTATCTCCTCAAGATTTATGACGAGCGTGACCCCGATCACTATGGCATCGGGGAAGCCGCTCTTTTTCAAGGACTTTCCGCAGAAGACAACGACCGATACGAATATAAACTAATTGAGACCCTCGCCAACGTTGCAATAGGACGTCCTACTGATCTTTCACGACATTCTTCCATACGGTTTGGTCTTGAACAGGCTATTCTCAACTTTTCTAACGGCTGCGGCAATATATATTTCCCGTCCGAGTTTACATCCGGCAAGAATTCCATCGTAATCAACGGACTTGTTTGGATGGGTAGTAAGGAGGAAATGATGTGCCGCCTTGAAGAGAAAATCAAGAATGGATTCAAGTGTATCAAAATTAAAATCGGAGCGATTAAACTCAACGATGAACTTGCACTGATTCGCTACATTAGAGACAAATGGAGCGAAAACGATATAGAAATACGGGTAGACGCAAATGGCGGTTTTTCCATGAACAATGTATTTCCGATGTTAAAAAAACTTGCTGACCTCGGTGTACATAGTATCGAACAACCAATTCCTGCCGGGATGCCTGAACTAATGCAGTTTGTCTGCAATATGTCGCCTGTGCCTGTTGCGCTCGATGAAGAATTGATTGGAGTTGCCACGGCAGAGGAGAAACGTGTATTGCTTACCGAGATAAAACCGGCCTATATAGTATTAAAACCATCTCTCGCCGGAGGAATTGAGGGCTGCAACGAGTGGATTGAAGAAGCGCAACAACGAGGAATAGGATGGTGGATTACCTCAGCATTAGAGTCGAATATCGGACTAAATGCAATAGCCCAATGGGTGGCTACACTTCATAACAATATGCCTCAGGGTCTTGGTACCGGTAATCTCTTTACCAACAATTTTGAAACGCCTCTTATGCTGGAAGGAGAGAGGCTCAGTTTCTGTACTAACCGACATATAGACCGCAAAGCTCTTGACGCACTGCAATGGAGAGAATAATAGAATCATTTCTGTTAACTAAAATTTCCGGCGTATCAATTTTCCTGAATCAGTATAGTCAAATTCTAAAACATAGATGATTGCCTTGGGCACTTCTGCCGGAGCAAGTATTTCTCGCATGCCTCTGAGCAGTGCTTCTTCCCTACTATAATCAAGCTTCTTCCCCTCAATCACCGCCACAACTTTCTCTCCCCACAGAGTATCAGGGGTGCTTGAAATATACCAATTATAGCCCGACATTACAGAAGCAGCTTTTCTCTCCACCTCAGCCGGGTGCACTTTCACGCCACCGGTAATAATGGCGTGATCTGCGCGTCCTAGTATCCTGAATCTGCCGTCGGGAAGAAGATGAGCTAAGTCATTTGTCACAACTTCGCTCTGAGAGTCTGATTTTATTACAAGGCATCCATCGGTTGATAGTGATATACAGATTCCCTCAAGTGGGGTAAAAAAATCTTCTGTCTCCGGAGATATCCGCCGCAATGCTACGTGCGATGCCGTCTCCGTCATACCGTATGATTCAAATGCTGAAATTCCTGCAACTTGCAACTTCTCTATAATAGACTCATTTACCGGACCTCCACCTACAAGTAAGCAATCCACCTTGTCGATTGCGTCGCTCATAAGCAGGCCCGGAATCTGTGACGGAACCACCGCTACCAGAGAAATTCTTTTTCTTCCGGAATAATCTGCAAGAGGATAATTCGATGGCTTCTCCACTACCAGATGAGCACCGGAAATATCAGCCCGTACAATCATCATTTTTCCGGCAATATAATCAGGCGACAATGGAAGCCAAAGCAAGGATTCTTCATCTATACCAAAAAATTTAATTGTGCGTCGGGCAGATTCCTCAACAAGCCTTTTGGGTAGCTTGATTTCTTTAGGCTTTCCGGTGCTTCCGGATGTTGTGGCCGTGATATAATCATTCTCATCATGCCAGATATTCAAAAATTCCTCTGCGTTCATTTTGCCTCTTTCTTTCTGACAATCTCAATTTGCTGAGCTACACTCTCTTTATGTACCTCAGCCAGTATTCTTCCTACAAATTCTTCCGACATACCCAGACCGTTGGCCAATGCACTGCGAGAAGTTAGCATTTCGGCATAACGGTCGTTTTGCACAATCGTCATGCCCGACTCACTCTTCAATTCCCCTATTTTTCTACACAATGCCATTCTCTCGGCCAGAATCTCAAAGAGCTTATCATCAAGAGCGTCAATCTCCTGTCTCATAGAGGAAAGTAATGCCGGTACATCAGCTCCTTGTCGCAGGTGCAATTCTCCCAACATACGGCCCAGATCAGCCGGTGTGATCTGTTGTAAAGCATCACTCAAAGCAGTTTCAGGATTATAATGCGACTCAATCATCAGACCGTCAAACTGCATATCAAGTGCCTGCTGCGAAAGAATGGGAATAAGGTCGCGGCTGCCACCGGTATGACTTGGATCATGAAGTATCTTAATATCGGGAATACGACGCCTCAATTCAAAGACAAGTTCCCAATGTGGAGGATTACGATAGGGCGACATCCCATATGTAGAAAAACCACGGTGTACAGCCATCAGATTATTTAGTCCGACACGTTGCAGACGCATGAAAGCTCCAATCCAAAGCTCAAGGTCAGGCATTGCAGGATTCTTCACGAGAACTTTTCCGCAGAAACCAACGGCTTTAAGCGCCTCGGCAACTTCTTGCACGGCAAATGGATTTCCGGTGGTTCTCGCTCCTAACCATACTATATCAACACCTGCCTCTATAGCTTTGCTTACATGCGTAGCATTAGCCACTTCTACTGCTACCATCATGCCGGTTGCCTGCTTCACCTTCCTAAGTATTTCAAGAGCTTTATCACCCAGTCCCTCAAAACAACCCGGATGAGTACGTGGTTTCCACACTCCGGCTCTGAAAATCTTAATACCAATATCTTTTAGACCTTTAGCCGTTGCAAGAGCCTGTTCTTCACTCTCAATGCTACAAGGGCCGGCTATGATTAGTGGCAGACTATCACTGCCGCGATTGATTTGCGTTGTCAGTGTCATACTTTGCAAAAGTATTCAAACTTTTTCTAACGGCAAAACCCCAGCCTACCAAAACTCGCTTGCTGAGGTTGTAAATCGAAAAGTTTAATTAGAAAATTCAATTATTATTAGGATGTGAGGAATAAAAAGCTTAATTTTGTATTTTAGAACATAAGTTGCAAATTATATTAATATTTCAAACCTCTTCAACTCAACCGTTTTTATTTTAGGATTCAAACCTTTTAATTGCTATTGAAATTGAGACATGCTTAAAAAAAGCACATTAGAAAATATTATTCGTCAAGATCTTTCTCCCCTATGGGAAATTTTATCACAGGAAGAGAAACGAACCGTAACAGATAATTTCCGGGTTTTTCATTTCAAAAAAAATGAGATGATTTACGCTGAAGGTGATGACCCGGAGTATTTATGGATATTATTAAGAGGAAAGGTTAAGAAGACTAAAGCCGGTATTGGCGATCGTGTGCAGATTCTGCGCTTGTATCGTCCAGTGCAATATTTCGGTTATCGTGCATACTTTGCCGGAGAACATTATCAGTCAAGTGCAACGGCTCAAGAAATGTCAATGCTCGGCGCTCTTCCAATTGCCATTGTTGAAAACATGCTTATCAACAATGCACGTCTTGCTATGTTTTTCATCCATGATCTCTCACGCAATCTTGGAGGATCCGATTCTAAAATTGTGAGTCTTACCCAAAAGCATATTCGCGGACGTTTGGCGGATGCACTGCTTCTGCTTGCCGCCAACTTCGGAATGGAAGATGATGAAGCCACCATAAAAATCTTTATGAGTCGTGAGGATCTCGCCAATCTCTCTAATATGACCACCTCAAATGCCATTCGTACCCTTAGCTGCTTCGTTAAGGAAAAACTGATCGTTGTAGATGGTAGAAGAATTAAAATCATTGACGAAGCCAGACTTCGCAAGATTTCAAAATTCGGTTAAACAGAGAAAGAGCTGTGTCAAAATCCATTGACTTTGCCACAGCTCCTGATATTTGTCGGAATAGTAAGTGTACTATATTACTCCTCGGCTCACCACTAATGGCAAATGGTAGAGCCTGTCAGTCATACGCTTCAAGTTCGAAATCTAATTTCTTTCCGGTTGTACCACTCCAGGTACCATAATAAATAAAAGCATCATGATTTCTGAGGGCTCCATAGGTAAAAGAACCGTAAAACTCACCTGTGTTTTTGCCGTTCACATACTCAAAAAGCGACACCTGTGTTTCTCCATCATTAAATGCAAGAATCCCCGTGCCTGAAAGTTTAATTTTATTATTAGGCCCTTTGGATGTATAGTAATACCATCCGGTGACGGTATCCTCTCTGTCTGCGTGGAAAGTAAGCTGCATCTTTATCTTATATTTGCCTATCGTACCACTCATTACGGGAGTCGTAATTTTAGCTGATGAAGCCAGCGAAAATATAAACGTACAGACTAATATAAAGCTTAAAGATAATATTTTTTTCATATTACTTATGCTTATAATTATACAGCAGATTTAAAATTATACTGCAGAGCGGATAATACCGCGACCGGAGTTAACTACAAAATCCACTATCTCATCCCGAATGGATGATTGAGGCACATTGTCAAGAATCTGCTTCACAGCATTGGTAACATTCAGGTCACTCAGGTAGAGAATCCTGTAGATCTCACTTATCTGGGATATCTGCTCCTGAGAGAATCCATTGCGATGAAGACCTATGGAGTTAAGACCAACAAATGAAATGGGCTCACGCGCAGCTTTCACGTAGGGCGGTATGTCTTTATTCACAAGTGCTCCACCTTGGAGCATAATTCCCTTTCCGAGATGACAGAACTGATGTACGAGACTTCCACCGCCTATTACCGCCATATCGTCAATCACCACTTCACCTGCAAGCTGTGTAGCATTGGATATTATAACTCGATTGCCTATACTACAATCATGGGCCACGTGAGAATATGCCATGATAAGACAATTTTCTCCTACCTCAGTCTTACCCTTTGAGGCTGTTCCTCTATTCACCGTGACACATTCCCTAATAGTAGTACCTGAGCCCACATAAGCATAAGTCTTCTCACCTTTAAATTTCAGATCCTGAGGAATTCCTGAAATAACAGCTCCGGGGAAGATTTTCACTCCGGAGCCTATGCGAGCACCCGGAAAGATTGTGACATTGCTTGCAATTTCGCAATTATCTCCTATCTCTACATCTTCATGGATTGTGGTAAAATTGCCTATACGGACATTATTGCCGATTTTAGCTTCAGGGCTAATATCTACGTATTTCATAGATTCTTCAGTCTGAATTATTTGTTTTTAATAATCTGAGCCATAAATTCAGCTTCTGTGACAATCTTCTCTCCTACGAAAGCATAGCCCTTGACTATTGCGCAACCTCGGCGGATATCAGTCATCAGTGAAACTGAGAGGATGAGAGTATTTCCGGGAACGACTTTTCTACGGAATTTCACATTGTCAATTTTCATGAAATAGGTAGAGTATCGCTCCGGTTCTTCAACAGTATTCAGTACAAGCACGCCGGCTGCCTGAGCCATAGCCTCGACAATAAGCACTCCCGGCATCACAGGTTCCTGTGGGAAATGACCGGTAAAGAACGGTTCGTTTACTGTCACATTCTTGATTGCAACAGTATGGCGCTTGTCAATCTCAATTACCTTATCTATCAGCAAGAAGGGATAGCGGTGAGGAAGAAGCTTGCGAATACCATTGATATCAATAATAGGTTCGCTGTCAGGATTATATACAGGAGCCTGCATCTCGCAGTGCTTTACCTCTTTACGGAGCACACGTGCAAATTTATTATTGATAGTATGCCCCGGCTTTATGGCTACCACTCTGCCTTTGAGCGGACGACCCACGAGAGCAAGATCGCCGATTACGTCCATGAGTTTGTGGCGTGCCGGCTCGTTATCCCATTTCAGAGGTGTAGGGTTGATGTAGCCTAATTTATCAAGCTCCATATGCGATACGCCGAGTATGTCACATAAGTGATCGATATTCTCCTGAGATGTCTTCTCATCATATATGACGATAGCATTTTCAAGATCGCCACCTTTAATCAACCCATGGGAAAGAAGCGCTTCCAGTTCGCGAACGAATACAAAAGTACGTGCAGAGGCGACTTCCTGACCGAACTCCGCTATATCGTCGAGCACTGCAAACTGGTTAGGAAGCACCGGTGAATTATATTCCACCATTGCTTCTACAGAGAAGTTATCATCAGGATAAATAGTAATGGTAGAGCCGGTCTCCTCATCACGGACTGTCATCTTCTCCTTTATGATATAAAAGTCTTTATCCGCTTTTTGAGCTTCAAGCCCCACTTTGCTAATTTCGTTTGCATAGACACGAGCTGATCCGTCAAGAATTGGCAACTCAGCTCCATTCACTTCAATCAGGCAGTTATCTATACCTGCAGCATAGAGTGCGGCAAGAGCGTGCTCTACAGTACTGATGCGCGCTTCCCCTTTGCCTAATACAGTGCCACGAGTCGTATCAACCACATTTTCGGCAAGTGCAGGAATAATTGGTTCTCCTTCAAGGTCTACTCGCTTGAACCTGTAACCATGATTCTCCGGAGCCGGATTAAAGACTGCCGTGATTTCAAGACCTGTATGAAGGCCTTTCCCCTTCACCGTGAAGGGCGCGTTAAGAGTGAACTGATTCATTATGTTGTGTGATTATTTTTTTCTTAGGATTTGTCGAATTTCGGGATTTGAGAAAAGATCACCGAGTTTCTTTATATATACCTGATTCTTTGCAAAGTCACGCGCTTCGATAGCCGGATAGCCAATTATGCGTTTGTGGTCACCCACTTTATTAGGAATACCGGATTGCGCACCTATCTCATTAAAATCGCCTATGGATATATGGCCTGCAAAACCTACCTGACCTCCGATACGGTTATAAGAGCCTAATCTTGTGGAACCGGCTATACCGGTCTGAGCTGCTATTACATTGTGCTGCCCGATGTTTACGTTGTGAGCAACTTGTATCAAATTATCAAGTTTGGTGCCCTTCCCTACCACGGTTGATCCGAAAGTAGCACGATCAACAGTAGTATTTGCACCAATCTCCACATCATCCTCAATTATTACATTTCCTATCTGCGGGATTTTTTCATAAGCACCATCCTTAGGCGCAAATCCAAAACCATCGGCACCGATCACCGCACCGGAATGTATAATACAGCGCTTTCCTATACTACACCCTTCATATATATTTACAGATGAGCGAATTATAGTATTATCTCCTATACTGCAACCATCGCCGATATAGGCATGAGGATAAATTTTTACACCTGATCCAAGAGTAGCTCCATGGCCAATATATGAGAAAGCGCCAATATAGGCATCGTCTGGTACTTCCACACCGTCTGCGATAAAACACGGCTGTTCCACACCAATCTTAGGGGCACGCTGCAAAGCAACAATGTTTAGAAGATCCGCAAGAGTAGCATACGGGTCAGGCACTCTTATAAGAGTTGCTTTAACCGGCTGTTCCGCCTGAAAGTCATCTCTTACAAGCACTACCGATGCTCCTGTTGAATATATATAGTGCGTATATTTCGGATTTGCGAGAAATGTGATACATCCGGCAACGGCATCCTCAATTTTAGCAAAATTATTTATAATAACGTCGGCATTTCCTTCCAGCTTCCCTTTAACGAGAGCCGCAAGCTGCCCGGCTGATATTTCCATTTTTACAAATTTTGTGCAAATATCGTGTTTTTTTCGCAATTGACCTAATATCTTCAAAAAATAGTGAGAATTTCAGACATTTATACCATTCCGGCATTGATGAAAATCTCACCAACCACATATTTTTTAATATTTTTGAAATTAGATTTCATAGATACGATTAAAATTGCTAAATTTGCGAAAAATATGGCAGGACACATATAGATTATTAAGATTGGCCTTGCCTTCATAATTACTGAATAGAATAACTAACAAACACTAAATTAAAAATCATGAAGATTTCACACCTCGAGCACATCGGAATAGCTGTGCCTAACCTCGAAGAGGCTATCAAGTATTATGAATCAGTACTCGGCCTGAAATGCTACAAGCAGGAAGTAGTGGAAGACCAGAAAGTAACCACCGCTTTCTTCAAGGTTGGAGATACTAAAATAGAGCTTCTCGAGCCTACAAGCGAGGAAAGCACAATAGCCAAGTTTATTGAAAAGAATGGCGGTAAAGGCGGAATGCATCACATGGCATTCGCTGTAGAAGACGGTGTTGCCAACGCTCTCGCTGAATGTGAAGAAAAAGGCGTACGCCTCATTGACAAAGCCCCTCGCGGCGGTGCCGACGGCCTTCAGATTGCCTTCCTCCACCCCAAGTGCACTTCATTCGTACTCACTGAGCTTTGCGAAGATCCCTCTAAAAAATAATCCTCTGTAACTAATCTACTTTACACATATTTTATAATGAGCACTCAGACTGAAAAGATTCAGGAACTCATTGACAAGCGCAATGAGGCGCGTCTCGGTGGCGGCGAAAAAGCTATCGAAAAGCAGCATGCAAGAGGCAAATATACAGCTCGTGCGCGTATTGCCCAGCTTCTTGATGAAGGTTCTTTCGAAGAACTTGATATGTTTGTCACCCACCGTTGTACTAACTTCGGGCAGGACAAGAAACACATTCTCGGTGACGGTGTTGTTACCGGCTTCGGTACTATTGACGGACGCCTGGTTTACGTTTTCGCCCAGGACTTCACCGTATTCGGAGGCTCACTCTCCGAGACTATGGCTCAGAAGATCTGCAAGGTTATGGACCTCGCTATGGAAATGGGAGCTCCCGTCATCGGCCTCAATGACTCAGGCGGCGCACGTATTCAGGAAGGCATCAACGCACTTGCAGGCTATTCAGAAATTTTCCAGCGTAATATCCTCGCTTCAGGAGTTATTCCTCAGATCACAGCAATTTTTGGAAGCTGTGGCGGAGGTCTTGCATTGATTCCTACTTTGACAGATTTTACATTTATGGAAGCAGCCAAGGCAAAACTTTTCGTTAATGCACCCAATGCGCTTGACGGAAATGAGATCAGCAGATGTGATACCTCTGCAGCTTCCTTCCAGAGTG
>CAYNNV010000052.1:0-12808 GCA_964398625.1 uncultured Sangeribacter sp.
ACCAGCAGATTTACAGTCTGCCCCATTTGGCCACTCTGGTATTCGCCCTTTTGCCAAAATTCCAATAGCTGCGGCTTATCAGGCCGCGAATCACCTTAGCTTGATTTCGGTGCAAAGGTAAGCATTTTTTTGATTTCCTCCAAATTTTGTGGAAATTTTAGAGGATTTTATGCTGATTTATATTTGGAATATGGCAAATATTGGAGTAAAACACTATTTCCGCTCTTTGATGATGCCGCTGCGGTAGGCGGCGAGCAGGCTCTTCAGTTCCTCAATCTGTCCTCTGAGCTCATGTCCTTTGTCAGTGTCTTTCACTCGCAGACGCTGGGAATTAAGCTCCACAATCTGAGTTGAGGAGGCTATGTCGGTCCCTTTCACCACTGCATCTTCAGCCGAGGTGAAAGGCTCGTGCTGCACGAGTTCAAATCCCGAACTGTGATATACGAGGGTATAGCCCGCTATCCCTGTGGTGCGGTGGTAAGATTTTGCAAATCCGCCGTCAATTACCATCAGTCGGCCGTTGGCCTTGATGGGCTTTTCGCCGTCGCCTACTTTCACCGGCACGTGGCCGTTGATGATGTGGCGATGTTCTCCCTTCACTCCGAAAGCATCGAGTATAGAGTCGCAAATATCCTCACGGTTGCGAAGCTTATAATAGTGTCCTTTCTCTTCGTGGCGCACTACATCGTCGGTGAGATAATACCGCTCCAAGGTAGCCATTTTTGATTTATCAAACAGCGGAGATTCCGGACCGCACCAGAGATACCAGTAATAATCAATGGCTTTGCGCCTTAGTTCCGGCGAGAGAGTATCATTGAATGCTCCGCGCATAAGTTTTTCCTCTTCGTCAAGAAGGCGACGCCCGGAGTAGTGCTTCCCCATCACTTCAACCTCACGCAGCGATCCGTCTTCATTAAGCGGTATGGAGGCGTGGAAGAGGAGGTTGGAGTTGCAGATATTGTACATGGCTCCGTGCGAAAGCATGATATCAACGTGGCGGCGCAGCTTGTCGCTTACGAGGAAAGAATGCACCAGTTTCTCGGTAAGCTCGGCCTCCTCTTCAGTGAGACGATAAGGATCAGCAGGATCAACGGTGGGGAAGTTCATGTCGTCCATAGGATATTCCTTGCCGTCGACGATGATGGTATTATTATCGTAATTGAGAGTGTGCAGCAGGTTGCGGTCATCCATCTTCCATTCCGGATGCGCTGCGATGATGGCGGCCTCAAGCTTAAACTGGATTATGGAGATGGCCTTATGCATCTGAGCTATCAGGCGGCGTGACTTCACAGTCTGCGAAGGGGAACCGGCCATAATCTTAGGCTCGAATATAGTGCATGGATCATCGGCATATACGTCCATGGCGAAAGTGGCCAGCGGCACGAGATTTATCCCGTAGCCGTCTTCGAGAGTAGCCATATTGGCGTAGCGCAGCGATATGCGGAGCACATTGGCTATACAGGCGCGGTTGCCGGCAGCGGCTCCCATCCATAGCGCGTCGTGATTGCCCCACTGTATGTCATAGTCGCGATAGCGTGAGAGCGTGTCCATGATGATGTGGGCACCCGGACCGCGGTCGTATATGTCGCCGAGTATATGGAGCTGGTCAATACTAAGGCGTTGAATCACGTTGGAGAGGGCTATGATAAATTCCTGAGCCTGACCGGTGGAGATGATGGTCTGTACGATTCGTGAGTAGTAAGCCTGTTTGTTTTCACCAGAGGGGGCTTCATGCAGCAGCTCCTCTATGATATAGGCAAATTCCTTGGGAAGAGCCTTTCTTACCTTGGAGCGGGTATATTTGGAGCTTACGCGGCGGAGCACACGCACCAGCCGGTGAAGAGTGGTATGATAGAAATTATCCATATCCTCTTCATGCTCTTTCACAAACTGCATTCTTCGTTCAGGATAATATGTCAGGGTGCAGAGCGCGCGAATTGAGTCATCGCGGAGAGTATTACCTAAAAGCTCAGTCACTATCCGCTTGATATTACCGGAGGCATTCTTAATGATGTGCTCGAAGGCTTCATATTCGCCGTGCACGTCGGCCACGAAGTGCTCCGTGCCCTTAGGAAGATTGAGTATAGCTTCGAGATTGATAATCTCGGTGCTGGCAGCAGATATGGAGCTGAAATTCTGTGAAAGAAGATCAAGAAGTCGGCGCTGGTGAGAGCCGGAGATTACAGAGTCGGTCATGGTAATAGATTTAAGATGCAAGGGTATGGAAGCCCCATTTTTCTGCAAACTTAGAAAATAAAACTCACTCAGACAAGTTTTTTCAGCATATAATTCCACCCGTCAGAAAAGACTACTCAAACAGTCTCAGATGAAATTGGGGAAATAAAGAGAGTGGTTATCGCTGTTGTAGGGCGAGCGGAGTAAATAGGGTAAGGTCAGGGCAGGTGCGGTCAAGCAGGGTGGGGACGAGAGTGGCGATGCCGTGGTCAAGACACCATTGATCAGTGTCTTCCGCATCAGGCTCCTCGTTGGTGAAGGTGCCTTTGAGCCAATAGAATTTGCCCCCTTGCGGGTCGGTGTATTCCTCGTATTCGTCGCTCCAGCGCCCTTTGGCACTTCTTACCACCCGCATCTCTGACGGATAAGGATTGCAGTCGGGAATATTCACATTCAGCGCCACTCCTTCCGGCAAGCCCTCGCGCAGTACGAGCGGCACGAGATGATCTACAAAGCGACGACAACCCTCGAAGTCGGCCTCCGGAGAGTGGTTGGTGAGGGAGAAACCTATTGACGGTATTCCGAAAGCCGCGCCCTCGGAAGCAGCGCCCATAGTGCCCGAATACATCACGTTGATGCTGGCGTTGGAGCCGTGGTTGATGCCGCTAACCACAAGGTCGGGCCGGCGCGGCATCACGGTGTGCATGGCCAATTTTATGCAATCGGTAGGAGTGCCGTTGATTTTATAGCGTTTCAGGCTATCGGTCAGCTCCACGGCTGATATGCGCAGGGCGGCATTTACGGTTATGGCCATGGACTGGGCAGAGCGCGGACCGTCGGGGCATACGCTGACCACATCGCCGTAGCGAGTGAGCCACTCGGCAAGAATTCTGGCGCCACGTGCGTCGAAACCGTCATCATTGGATAGAAGTATCAGGGGGCGTGAAGAAGATGTTGTCATGATTTTTTGCGTTTCAGATAGTAATCAATGAGAATTTTCCGGTTAGCTCCGGGGAGAGTGGAAAGCACGTCACGCTCCGGAAAATCGGTGTAGTTCCGCTTCATTTTGCGGAAATCACGGTGAGCTTTGAGTATTGCGCCCGCAGAGCGGACATTGCCGGTAGCCAGAAACATGAAGAAAGCAAGCGTATCGCATAGTCTTCTGATAAATAGCTTGCGCCGCCCTGTCTTTTCAGGAAGATTCTTATGCAGCAGCAGGAGATTATTGCGGAAGTTGAGATATACTTTCTTGGGATTACCGGCCGGCAGGGAAGCTCCGCCCTGATGAAATACCACTGAGTCCGGCACCGCACATACCCTCATTCCGGCAGCGTGGATGCGGCAGCAGAGATCAATCTCTTCCATGTGGGCAAAGAATTGTTCATCCAACCCTCCTAACCGCAAATACAGGTCGGTGCGGCATAGGAGTGCTGCGCCCGAGGCCCAGCATATATCAGCCGGCGCAGTATCGTATTGCCCCTCGTCCTTCTCAATAGATTGAAAGAGTCGTCCGCGGCAATAAGGATATCCGAGAGCATCAAGATAGCCTCCGGCGGCTCCGGCATATTCAAAGTATTCAGGATGGAAGAGAGAGCGTATTTTAGGCTGTACGGCTCCTACGTCGGGATGGGCATCCATGAAGTCAAGCAGAGGGTCAAGCCACCCTTTTGTGACCAGCACATCGGAATTGAGCAACAGCACATACCGATAGTCGCGGCATAGAGAGATAGCTCGGTTGTAGCCGGCGGCAAAACCAAGGTTGGCACCAAGATTGATCACTCTGATGCCCGGGGCGTTTTCCTTTAGCCATGCAAGTGATGAGTCAGTGGAGCCGTTGTCGGCTACGATGAGGTCGGCGCGGTCACTCACAGTATGGCGTATAGCCTCGGGTATGAAGCGGGGCATGAGGTCAGAGCCGTTCCAGTTGAGATATATTACAGCTAAGTCTTTCATTAGTGTCGGTGACTGCGGTGAGGTTTTCGCGGCAGACGCCAGCGGTTGTGACTCCAAAGATAAAGCGCCGGATTACGCAGGATTGACTGTTCAAGCAAAGCAGCATAGCGGCGTGTGCCTTCACCCTCTTCAAGATCAGCGGCATTATCAGCTATTTTCACGATTTTGGCAGTGTAATATCCGCGTCGGGGACTGCTCATGTCGAAGTAGAGAAGCGCCAGATTGAGGCGACGCGCCAGTTTTTCAGTGCCTTCAGTGAAAGGGGTTGGACGTGATAAAAATTCAGTGGTGACAGTCGTGGAGGTGATATCGGGCTTCTGGTCGGAAAGGAATCCTACGATAAACTGTTCACCACCGGCCTTCATCCTTATCATCTTCTGGAAGACCTGTCGGAGAGGAATGGATAGATTAAAGCGTGAGCGTATACGGAGAAACAAACGGTCGAACCAACGATTCGTTAGAGGACGGTAGACATGCCCGTACACCGCATCCTTATGGCGACACCACAGGCCCATGGAGGTGATCCATTCCCAGTTGCCGTAATGGCTGGTATAAATAGCCATATTTTTACCGGCGTCAAAGAGGCGGTCAATCTCCTCGGTGTTCTCAAACTGTATGTGCTTCATAATCTGCTTTTCGCTCATGGCGGAGAATCTTACCGTCTCCACAAAGTAGTCGGCAAGATGACGATAGAATCCGCGCTCTATCTTCCGGCGCTCACTCTCAGCCATATCCGGGAAGCTGTCGGCAATATTGCGCCTCACCAGACTGCGGCGGTATTTCACTACGCGACCGGCGAGGAAAGCCAGTATATCGGCGCCGATATATGATAGCCGCAACGGAGTGCGGGCAATTATCCACAACAGGGCGCCAAGAGGTGCATATAATATCCGAGTGGAGAGGGGTAAGGATTCATCCTGTCGGAAAGTAGCCATATCTGTCAGAAACTTGCTTTGAGAGAATCCCCGGTGCCGGGCATCAGGGTCACAAGCGAAATAGTATTGATGAGAGCGGGATTGAAAGGGGCTTCAACGCGGATATAATTGTCGGTAAATCCGTGCATCGGTGCTTGCGGTGAATGCGGTTGCTCCCAAAGCACGGGGCGAACGGATCCTGCTGCGGCGTTCAGGAAGTCAGCATGGCGGCTGTCGCCTAAAGCGGAGAGGGCTGCTACGCGCTTGTGCTTGATCTCCTGGCTCACTATCCCTTCGAGCGCAAGCGCACGAGTGCCGGGGCGCTCGCTGTAGGGGAAAACGTGCAGTTGGGTTATAGGGAGCGAGGCTATGAAGTCATAACCGATGCGCCATTGCTCCTCACTCTCGCCGCGCGCGCCTGCTATGACGTCTACTCCGATGAAAGCATCGGGTATGAGCTTCTTCACGAGCTCTATACGGGAGCGGAACAAAGCAGTGTCGTAGCGGCGCCCCATGAGCTTAAGAACGGCGTCGGAGCCACTCTGCAGCGGTATGTGGAAGTGAGGCATGAAGGCGCGTGAATCGCGTGCTACCCATTCTATTATCTCCGGAGTGAGCAGATTCGGCTCAATCGATGATATTCTGTAGCGCTCAATACCCTCAACGGCATCCAGGGCACGAATCAGCGAGAAGAAAGTCTCATCTGTGCCCTTGCCGAAGTCACCCACGTTTACGCCTGTGAGTACTATCTCCTTTCCCCCTTCCCGAGCTACTTTCCGCGCCTGCTCGACTATTGAGGCAATAGAGCCGGAGCGGCTTCGGCCGCGGGCAAAGGGTATGGTGCAGTAGGAGCAAAAATAGTCACAGCCGTCCTGCACCTTGAGGAAATATCGTGTACGGTCGCCACGTTCGCATCCCGGGGAAAATTCGCGTATCTCCTTTGAAGGGGTGACTGCGCTTAACGGGGCGCGCGAGAGCAGCCAGCGGTCAATATAGTCAGCTATTTTCAACTTCTCGGCGGAGCCCAATACAATGTCAACACCCTCAATGGCACCCACTTCCTCCGGTTTGAGCTGGGCATAGCAGCCTGTTACCACCACAGTAGCGTCGGGCCATTTAGAGGTAAGGCGGCGTATCAGTGAGCGCCCTTTCTTGTCGGCCATTGCCGTCACAGAGCATGTATTCACTACTATCAGATCAGGGCGTTGATCATCGCCAACACGCCTGATCCCCTTTTGCGAAAGCAAAGAGGCAATAGTTGAAGTCTCGGCGAAGTTGAGTTTGCATCCGAGAGTATGGAAGGCTGCTGTGGCGGGTTGGCTATAATTTGACATATATCTGATAATCAGCGTAAAATCAGCATAGCATCACCGTATGCGCCGAAGTTGTATTTTTCTTCAATGGCCACCTTGTAAGCCTTCATTACGAGATCATAGCCTCCGAAGGCGCAGACCATCATCAGCATCGTGGAGAGCGGAAGGTGGAAATTAGATACCAATCCGGTGCAGACGCTGAAATCGTAAGGAGGGAAGATAAATTTGTTGGTCCATCCGGTGAAAGGCATGATATGTCCGTCCATACATACGGATGATGCGATTGCACGCAGGGTAGAAGTGCCTACTGCGAGTACGCGCCGATTGGAGTCCTTGGCGGCATTCACACGATCCACAAGGTCGCCGTCGACCACCATCTCTTCAGAGTCCATGCGGTGCTTGGTGAGGTCTTCCACATCAATTTTCTTAAAATTGCCGCGTCCTGAGTGGAGAGTGACGCATACCTTGTCAATGCCCTTGATTTCAAAGCGTTTCAGGAGCTCACGGCTGAAGTGCAGTCCGGCGGCAGGAGCCACTACGGCACCTTCCTTCTCAGCATATATGCACTGATAGCGCTCGGCATCTTCAGGCTCGACAGGGCGGTCGATATAGTCAGGCACGGGTGTCTGCCCAAGTGCATAGAGAGCAGCCTTGAATTCATCGTGAGGACCGTCATAGAGGAATCTGAGTGTTCTTCCTCGCGAGGTGGTGTTGTCAATCACTTCGGCCACCATTGAGTCGTCGTCGCCGAAATATAGTTTGTTGCCGATACGGATCTTTCTGGCAGGCTCTACGAGCACGTCCCAAAGTTTATTGTCTTCATTGAGTTCCCGGAGGAGAAAGACTTCGATACGGGCACCGGTTTTCTCCTTGTTGCCGTAGAGATGAGCGGGGAATACCTTCGTATTATTGAAGATAGCCACGTCGCCTTCATCGAAGTATTCGAGAATGTCTTTAAAAGTGCGATGACTTATTGAGCCGTCGCCGGCGTTTATCACCATTAGTCTACATTCGTCTCTGTTTTTTGAAGGGTACTTTGCAATGAGTTCTTCGGGAAGTTTAAACTTGAATTGAGATAATTTCATATTGAAAGAATCTAATAATGAAAATGTGTGTATTTACAGTGTGTCGTTATTATCGTTTTTGTCGCGAGCGGGGAGTGTATAGTCAGCGGGAAATTCCAGGGTACAGTTGTCAATCCGCGCAAGTGCTTCGCTGAGCGAAAGGCAGGATGCTACATCGAAATTACCCACCCGCGTACGGCGTAGTGCTGTGAGATGCGCCCCTGAGCCGAGAGCTTTCCCTATGTCTCGTGCGAGGGCCCGGATATATGTGCCTTTGCTGCATACGATTCTGAGGGTGAGTTCATCCGGGGAAAACTGCATCAGCTCCAGCTCATCTATTTTCAGTGGTTTGGCTTTTAGCTCCACTTCACGCCCCTTGCGGGCCAGTTTGTAGGCGCGTTTGCCGTCAACCTTAACTGCGCTGTAGATGGGTGGAATTTGCATGATTTCTCCCCGAAACGCCTCAAGAGCTTTCTCTGTAAGCTCACGGGTGATATGCTCTGTAGGATAAGTGGCATCAATCTCTGTCTCAAGGTCGAAACTGGGTGTAGTGGCCCCGAGGCGCAGTGTGGCGATATACTCTTTCACTCCGTTCTGAAGTTCGTCAATACGGCGTGTTGCACGTCCGGTGCAGATAATCAGCACACCGGTAGCAAGGGGGTCGAGAGTGCCGGCGTGACCCACCTTGAACTTCCTCAGACGCAGACGCCTCTGTATGGCTCCGCGCAGCCGCTTCACAGCATCAAATGATGTCCATTTGTACGGCTTGTCAATAGCAATGATTTCTCCGCTGATAAAGTCCATATTCAAAATATAATTATTGCCACAGCATGCAGATTATGCCCATTGCTACGCAATATACGGCGAACCATACGAGCTTGCCTCGCTTGACAAGGTCAATCATCCATTTGCAGGCACCGCACCCAACTATGAAAGCCGCAGCGAAGCCTATGAATAGAGCCAGCGGGCCAACGCTTTGAGTCTCCGTCTCCGGAGCTGAGAGCAAGTCCTTGACGTCGAGCAGGGCTTCGCCAAGTATAGGGATTATCACCATAAGGAAGGAGAAGGAGGCTACTTTATCGCGCTTGTCGCCGAGGAGTATGCCGGTAGCAATGGTTGATCCCGAGCGACTGAGTCCGGGCAATACAGCTACCGCCTGCGCTATGCCTATGATGAAGGCGTCAAGCCAGGTGATGTCGTGTCCTTTGTCGGCTCTCACCATCCTCAATTTCCCGTCCGGATCTCTACGCAGTGCCGAGAAGTGAGCGAAAGTAAGCAACAATGCTGAGACTATAAGGCATATACCCACAACCATAAGCCCGGAGCCGAAGAATGACTCCACGGCTTCCTTGAAGCAGAATCCAACTATCGCCACGGGGATGCAACTCACCAGAATCTTGCATACGTAATAGAAGTCGGCGTCGCGGCGGAAAGTGAAAAAACTGCGGCATAAGGGGAAAAACATCCGCCACAGCACCACTATGGTGCTTAGCACGGTGGCGGCATGCACCATTAGCGAGAATGACAAAGCTTCGTCACCCGGAAGGTCAACACCTAATATCTCGCGGAATATCTCGATATGTCCGCTTGAGCTCACGGGCAGATACTCAGTGAGCCCCTGTACTATGCCCAGTATTAGTGCCTGTACCCAATCCATCGTTATTTCTCTTTTTCAGATTCTGTAGTCAGCATATTGTCATCATTCTGCTTCTTGCGAGGATTCCATATAATTGCGAAAGCCATGAGCAGAAAGCCGAGAAATGCCAAGGTCGGTCCCAGCACAATACGCCGGAAACTGAAAATATCGGGATTGAAGCCACCCTCTATTGATGAGCCGCCTCCAGCCATCAGGAGAAATCCGGCAATGATGAGTATCAGGCAGCCTCCCATAAGGTAATAATTAGTTTTTGAGAAGGGCTTTTGGCTTTTATCCTCGCGGCGCAAGGTGCGCTTCGGGGCAGAGGATTGCTGTTTGGAAATAGCCATTTTTTTTAGTGTTTTTACGGAAGATAATTATTTTCGGGAATATGAATGATTGTCTGATCCGCCTTCATATCAGCGAAACAGGGCGTCATAGTCTTTACGGAGGTAGATAGTTGAGGCCACCCAAGCCGCCACGCCGCATATAAGGGCGCCTGTCAGCGGAAGCGATATGAATATAGCCCAGAGGGCCGGGATATTGATTTCGCTGACAGGGATGTCGGAATCCTGCATGGCATAAGCTATGGCCGCTATTATCAGGAGGGCGGCAATCGCACCCGCTATTATCCCCGCCAAGGCGTTGGAGCGGACTATGGGGCGACGGATAAAGCCGTCGGTGGCACCAACGAGCTGCATGGTGTGGATAGTGAAGCGGCGCGAATATATGGACAGATGCACCGTATTGTTGATAAGAAAGATTGATATAATGAGAAATACACCTCCGATTACCGCCAATATCCAGGTAGCTTGCTTCGCGGTATGATCTATGCTTTCGAGCATATCGGAGTCAGGCGCACCTACGCCCTCAACTTCCGGAAGTGCCTCCAGCGTATGCTTGATTTTTTCTACACGTGCCGGAGTGGCGAAGTCGGGATGCAGAGTCACTGCCACTTCCGGCGACAAGGGGTTGAGCCCGAAGGTGGCCTCAAGGTCTTCGTCGAGTTCCTCCTGCCAGTTCTTTAGAGCTTCAGCTTTTGTAATCACAGTGATGCTCTGTACGTAAGGCTCTGATTTGATGGTCTCTGCAAAAGCTGCTGTAGACTCGTCGCTCACATCATCAGCCATCACAATGCTTATCTCCAGATTATCGTGTAGTTTATTCTTCTCGGTTGACGCTACCAAGCCGATAATGGCCAGTATCCCGACCATGATAAGCACCAAAGTGACGGTTATGATGGTGGAATTATGCGATGCCCAAAAAGATATTTTAAATTCCTTATTTTCTTTCATACTCTATATGCAGTAGCGGGCCAATCTGCTCATGGCAATCAAGTGCCGGAAGAGGTCAGGCCATACGGCGGTGAATTATAGATGCTTGCAAAGATAATACATTTAAAGCCCTTTGTCAAGAGTTTTATTCTAAAAACTTAATTTTTAGGTCAATGCATCGGGCTTAAGCATTGCCGGATGGCGACTGCGGAAGTCGGCTGCGAGCTGTGAAGTGGCTTCTGAGAAGCGGCGGTAAGCCTCAGTATCGCCACCCGCTAAGGGGCGGTGAGCTATGCGACGGCTCAGTGCGCGCCCTTCTTCAAGTACCCGCCGGCTGTCGGGAGTGAGAAAAGTATCGCAAAATACTTCATAGATATAATCTGCTGCCTGCCCTGAGGGGTGCGCCATATCTTCTGCATAGAAACGATAATCGCGCAAATCATCGTTGAGAAGCTCGTAAGCGGGAAAGTAGGCGCAGTCTTTCACTTTAGCACAAATATCTTCGGCTGCAAGGATGAGGGTGGCCTTGGAGCGGGTGTTTTCTTCAAATCCGTCTTTAAGATGCCGCACAGGACTGACTGTAATAATTATTTTAAGCTCGGGATTGACTTTTCGCAGATCAGTGATAAGAGAAATCCACATATCGGATATTTCGGCGGTTGTCATGCGGCGGCGAGTAAAAGTAGCAGGGGGCAACTTGTGGCAGTTAGCCACTATTCTGCCGGGGCGGGATGAGAGTTCATATATTCCGGCGGTTCCGAAAGTTACTATCAGTGCCTGCGATTTTTTAAGATAGTCGGCGCAGCAGTCGAGAGCTTCATCGGTTTGGCTGAGCAGCGATTGGTAATCCGGACCGGAGAAGGTGGTGGGAAAATCCCATGAAAACCATGTCACGCCATTCTTGTCAACTGCTATATCGCGGTTTTCTGCAATGGCCAGTGACAGAGTGCGGGCTATGGAAGCCGGATTGAAGAGAGTACCGCCGGGGTTGACGCAGGCATCCCAAAGTCCGGAGCGAAGGCGGGAGCCGATATTGAGTGTGAAGCATGAGCCGAGCATCAGCAGAGGCTTCTCCGGGTCGAGTGAGAGCTGACCGGTGCATGCAGGGCGGCAGGGTGTGCGGAACTTCATGTGAGCGACTTTGAGAATAGCGTCAGAAGAGTTCCGGGGCTTCGCCGGAAGTGACTTCAAATTCAGTACGACGATTAATCTGGTCGGCGGCTGACTGATCAGCTTCCGAGAGAGTCTCTATAAATTCTTCAGTCAGCACCGTGCCCTCTTCAAACTGCGGATACTGCGTGGCTATACGCTTGGTTACGCTCTTGGGGCGCGATTTGCCGTAGCCTGCGGCATGAAGACGGTCAGGGTGGATTCCGGCATCCACGAGATAGTCCACCACGCTTTGGGCGCGTCTTTCGCTCAAGGCGATGTTGTATTTCTCGGTGCCGTAGCGGTCAGCATGGGCGGCAAGCTCCACGCTTACTCCGGGATTGTCCTTGAGGATTTCTACAAGTTTGTCGAGTGCTTCCTTTGATTCGGGGCGTAGAGTGGCCTTATCGAAGTCATAGAATATATTTTCAACTACCTGCGATTTGAATGTGGCCGGAAGTACGAAGTCAACTTCGTATGAGGCATCTTCGTCGGCGTCTTCCGATTCAAATTCCTGCTTCACATTGAGGTAGCCTTCCGCGCCTGCCATCATCACGTATTTCACTCCCTTGTCAAGGCGGAACTCAAAAGAGCCGTCATCGCGCGCCACTTCCTTTTGGTTAGAACCGTCGTTGCCCACTATGCGGATTATCGCTCCCGGCACCGGCTCGTCGTCTTTATCAACTACCCAGCCGGAAATAGTGATCATCAGGTCGGGGAGTTCAAAGGAATAGATATGGTCATAACCTTTCCCGTCGCCGCGGTTGGAGCTGAAGAACCCTGTCTCTCCCGGGCCGAAAGTTATGCCGAAATCGTCGCCCTCGGAGTTGACCGGTTTCCCCATATTGGAGATGTGCCAGTTCTTCCCGTCGGCAGAAAGTTTTGCGCGGAATAAGTCGAGAGCACCGAATCCCGGGTGACCGTCAGAGGCAAAATACAGAAGTGAGTCGGTGCGCACGTAGGGGAAAACTTCATCGCCGGGGGTATTGATGTCGGGGCCGAGATTTTCAAGCGAGCCAACCTTCTCCTTCAGGTTGATGCGCCAAATATCCTTCCCTCCGTAGCCGCCGGGCATATCGGAAGAGAAGTAAAGATATGTGCCGTCAGGTGAAACTGCCGGGTGCCCCATTGCCGAGAGAGTATCGGCAGTAATCTCATACTTTGTAGCGGCACTCCATGTAGCTTCCGAGCGTGAGGACTTGAAGATCTCTACGGTGGTATTGGATGTTAGGCTGCGGCGCGCCTTGGTGAGATACATGGTCTGCCCGTCGGGTGAGAAGCTTACGATTCCTTCCTCCATATCGGTGTTGAGCTCTCCGCCCACCGGTTC
>CAYNNV010000053.1:0-12200 GCA_964398625.1 uncultured Sangeribacter sp.
CCACGTCGCTTGCCAAGTTCTCATGCCCTGTGGCACACGAACCGAATATCCACGCTCGGCGTATCACTGGCTGCGTGGAGAAGAAAGCGACAGCTTCCGGCAATAATTTCTGAATAGACTGACTGATCATCCCACATTTTTTACAAAGATACACCTTTTATCTTGAAAACCAATAATAATTTATCAATTATCTTTCGGCATTATCAAGAGCTATGTTGTGATATGGATCCAAACATAACGTATGCGTCGTTTTATCGGTTGGGCAAGCTGATTTATCAACATACGCCAAGCATTGCTTTTTTCTGAGCTATACGGTTGACGGCCTCATCGAAAGCAGACTGTATGCGGTATTTTCCTTTGAACTTAACATTATCGAGCACTGCCTTTCTGCCATATTTAAGGACCACATTCTTAAACATCTCCTCTAAGAATGAGGGTGTAACTGAGAACACATCGTCGGGCACAACCACTGTGAGGGGCTCTCTCCAGGAGAACAGCTCGTCAATCCTCGATTTAATCCTCACCTCCTCACCATTACGCTTGCCCGTCAACACTCTGGAACGTGTGCTGTCGGAACTATTCATATAGTTGTTAAGCTCTATCTGATTCATATCGATTACTTTTGAGGTTAAGGGATGTAAAGAACTAAAACTTTTATAGCTTATTATAAAGATTAATTCTTACTTAAATAACGCAATTAGGGGACCTTTAGTGCACCGCAGCTTCAAATAAAATTGAAGGGCTCAAAGGGCAACTTCGACGGAGCATTATAGAGGTGCTTACTTCTTCAGCAGTTCGGAGCAAGAGACAACGGGCTGCGATTTCAGGATTTTTTCTAGTTCGGCGAAAATCGTATGCTGATACTCTGAGGTATTCGGATCTTTCACCGAATTAAATTTATGACGGTGCACTTTCAGGAAAAAGTATGAGGAAGCCTCCGTCATCTTGAATTTACTTGCCAAGTGTGGGCAATAATCATCTGCGGCAACCATTTTGGGTATAAATGCATAGGCAGACGATATCCGTGAATGATCAATATTGAAATGCTCTTCACAGCGTTTTGATGAGTGGTACCGAATTCCATCCAACTCAGCCTTATTTGCCGCTATCGCATTATATACCACATTAGAAATAAGATTAGCCAACTCATATTGCCAATGATGCTTTTCCTCATCGTTAAGGACTTTCATGCCACATGCCAGTGCAAGATAGGCTCTTACAAGCTTCTGTATGCTATTCGGTACGTCAGGCACAGTGAGATCTAACACTTTAAGCTCCCTACTCGTTTCTAATCTTACAAAATTCGCTCTGTGAAAATCAGGCCGTCTCATCTCCTCCCATGCTGTGTAAAGGCTCTCAGCCAGATAAAGAAACGGTACGCCACTGGAATTAAATCGTGCCATACCCACCCAGCAACTATTCTCTTCACTGACTATGTATAATCCTTTTCTATCGTAGAGCTGATACCTATCCGACCCTCTCATACGGTAAAGGTTATGACCTTTTGGGATATTTAAAATAAAATCTTTCCTATATCTACACTTCCCCTCGTCAGTGAATAAAAGTTGCTTTAGGAAATCCCGTGACGTCTCAAGAAGAACCCCGGCGCCACTCATACAGTCGTTAATCTCATCAATGCGAGAATCCAAATCCGCAATCAGATTAATCTTGATTTTATCAACCGGCTCATCTTTCTTACCCTCCAGATAGTTCATCTGCTTCTCATCCAGCTTTTCCACCTCAGAAAGAAACGCTTCCTTGAGCACAGGTGCCAGATCCTTGCAACAGGAAATGTGATTCAAATCCAGATGTCTTGGAAGATTTTGAAGAGACCTTCCTAATTCCAGCCAATCCATAATAAATAAAAAGAGTCCCGGCCCTTTAACGGGATCCTTTACCGGCTCGCGCGCAATACGATGGGCGAGTCCCCCGGCCGTGTGTGTGAAAAGATGTAAGGGCTGACCGGGTGAAATATCTTTAGTTCAATATACTTCTGCGTTCTTAAGAAATCGGATGTCTTCTGAAAGAGGGTGATCACTCCACGAAACGAAAAGCTCCCGTCTCTTTTCAAAGAAACTTTTCACTCCATCCCATTCTGACCCGGACACTCCTTCGTCAAGTGCTGCCAAAGCTGAACGGTCGATAAACGGATCTGCCAATAGCTCGATCACAGTAAGCAGACCTTCGGTATCTGCCCCTCCTGTCTCCCGGCACTTCCGTATGAGCGGTTTTGTTTTCTCAAGAGCAAAGTCAAGCACCTTATTATAATTCCTCTTTCGTTCGGCAAAATGAATCAGCTGGAAGATAGTCAGGAAGTTGAACACTTCCGGATCAGTGGTGTCTACACCCTGCAAAAATTTCATCAGCACCTCTTGCGATACCCTGTTACGCGGAAACATTAGGCTCTGTAGTTCCAGAAGATTAAGCGTTTCCATCAATCCTGCGCCACCGATCACCTCTTTATGTCGGAGAATCTGGTGAGTTTCATCGGTAATTTTCTCATCTATCCTCGCGATATATATCGCAGGAAACTTCACAGACTTGTGGTTATTACTGAATATGTACTTTCCCCTTACGAAAGACTGTATCTCATCCAGTAGCTCGACAACGTTTATTGAAGTTGGCATTCTCGGATCAGAACTGTATATAAAGAAGAGAACCTCCACCAATTCCACACAAAAATCAATGAAGCCTTTCTCATATTTGTTCTTTATGGCAGTACCCGCCTTGGAGAGCGTATCATATTTCTTCTCTTGTGAGTAAACTCTATAAAGATCGTTGAATTCCTTAAGAAGATTGCGCAATCTCTTTCTAATGACAGATAGCAGGAAACTCGAGATGTCTTTGTAAATGCTGACCTTGTTTTCCGCAGTCCAATCTGTCCATTCCTCCGCGTTACCCTTATTGACTTCAGCTGAGAACCCCTCTGAAACTCTTGCAGATGCCACCTGATTGCGCATCGAGACGATGAAGTTCTTAAAGTTTATCACTGCCGGCTGGTCATAAATACCCTCCTGCACATTGAGGAATCCTTTGAAATTTCTCAAACGGTTCTCAAAAGCAGTCTCAATAATACCTTTGAGCCTATCCTTCACCACCGATATCTCATCAATAAAAGGCTTCGAGGTATAAAGCTTTGCCTTCTCCTTTTTCAAATAGAGGCCTACTTTCTGAAGTTCTTCGCTGTATATCCTGATCACATCGTTGATTCTGTCGACAGTATTGGCATATATGAAGCTATCGTCAACATATCGCAACAGCCTGAAATCCTTCGGATAGAGCAAGTTTATTTCCGTGAATCTGCGCTCCATGCGTTTCTCTATCTGCTGGAGAAACATCTCGGCGAAAATACGTGAAAACTCCGGCCCGATCACTATTCCTTTTTCGCTACCACTGAATTTCAACTGAAGCTCTGCAAACACTGAGGCAAAATCATCTTCTCCTTGATGCTCTCCCATTATCAACCGCGGAAGTATCTGGGGATCAATGGAGTCGAAACATTCCTTAATGTCAATCTTGGCCTTGTAATTAAACTGTTTTTCAAGTCTCAGGTCAAGATACTTGTCATAAAACAGTGCAATATTAGGTATAAGATGGTATACAAAATAATTTCTCGCGTGTTCTTGCGTAAGATTCACTTCGGCATCGTCAGAGATAACACGTGCGAACTCCACCTTGCCTTTCACTTCTCTGGCAACCTTGACGGGGTGACGAAGGGAGAAATCACTTCTGCCACAGTAATAGATGATCAGAGATTCAAACTTTTTGTAAAACTCCATCATCTCCAGCTGATGGAAAGGATGAATTACAGGCAGTATACGACCGCCCTCAACTCCGTCCTTGGAGATCTTATACTTGAAACTTCTCCTCGGTGAAGCCGAAGAACCAGAAAGGAGCGTTAGTAAGTCAGCGATTCCTTCGTCATCAGCATGTCGGCCGGCCACGAGCCTGTCGTCTTCAGTCCTGACTGAATAATACTTCATTATTCTCGCGAAAAACCTGTTGCTGAAAAACGGAGGCCTCTCATACGGAAGGATATCCGTAGCCAGCATACGGTAAGGTGAATCCGAGAGTCTGATCCTGTTCTTCATTTCACAAGCGATTTCAGCTGACCGAGCGTTAAGGTGAATTTTGGATTCTTGCAGAAACGTCGTGTTCTGAAGCCTTCAGAGAATGTCCATTTCCTCAACACTTCCCGAATACCCTCAACAATTTCATCCCGATCGCTCTCCTTGCTATAGCAGAACATTTCGGCAGGAGGATTGAATTTGGTATCTATGCACTTCTGAAGATAGTTATCAAGATCCTCCAAATCCGAGAGGTCAGTCAGATGACGGTTAGAGTAATAAGAACCGATGCTCACATATCTTTTGTCACCCTCCAGATGTCCGTTTCCCGTAAGACAGGACACCATTGCAAATAGCTTCCTCAATGGACTGAGACTCTCCCTACGATTGTACTGCTCACCAAACTTTTTCCTACACTTGTACTTGCTCGAAACGGCGGGAAATTCAGCATAGTGATTGAAGATGCAATCAATGCGTACTTGGTATTTCTCCTTCCTCCTTGAAGAAAGGCCTACTTTAAGGCCATTAGAACTAATATGAAACGCATAACCCAAATACTCGAAATTGGTCGAAACCTTTTCACTTGTGACGCTAAGGACCTTTTTACCTCCCTCTTCATGCAGCCTCAGGCCGTCATGTTCCACGCAACTTCTCATCTCCTCCCAATATTTCTCCGGACTCTTCTCCGGGGAGGCTATGATGATAATATCGTCAACGTATCTACGGTAATACCACACTCCTTCAATCGACTCAATTCTGTGGTCGGTCTGTTGTAGAAAAATCTCAGCTAAATAAGATGAGAAAGCAAGCCCTCGAGGAAGACCAGCAATCTGTTTTTCAGAAAGATATACACCAATACGCTGGAGATAAGCGAGAGACAGCTTATTGAGATAAGCATCCCTGAGTAGTTTCTCTATTACCTTCTCGAGGCCGACGGATTCAAAGAAACTTTTAATGTCAGCCCTTATGATTACCTTCTCTGTGTGGCTTTCAAGAAGAGCTTTCAGCTGCTCGATTATCTCGTTTCTATCAGCCGGCACCACCTTGTAGACCCTCTTAAGATCCTCTTTTATCAACTGGCAGACGAGCTTCTCATCGAGACTATCTACAGATATCACAGGCTTCTCAGGATTCTTACTATCTATCTTAGGAATAATACGTATTCTGTTTCGAATAATCTTCTCGAAAGTATCCTCAATGTATTTATTTATCAGTTTATCTCTTGAATGCTCAAGATCAGTCCGTGTGGCTCTAAGTCTATTAAGACGCTCCTCTATAGATGAAATCAAATACTCAAGGCGGGTAAGCCTCTCCTGCTCCTTCTCAGGATTAATCTCCTTGCATGTTTTTTGCAATCTCCTTCTTCTCTTCGCCAATATTCCTATGTTATAATTGGCTGTTCTTAACTCCTGCAACACGAGCTTCGTTCCGTCAACCTCAGTCAGTTTTATCTTCCCCTGACTTTTGAGGCTATAAAAAATCCATTCAAGATTTTTGGCGGAATAAATCTTCATTTATCTTGGAGGTTTAGGCGGAAATCGCGCTTGATGTCGTTGAGATTGATGCCGGATGTCTGGAGCGACTTCAACTTGATGCAGACCCCTTGCGGGAAGGTGAGAGCATTATGCTTGAATTCAATCGCGTCAAGCATGAAATATAGGGCGCGGCGCGGACTCTTTTTCAAACGACCGTGACCCGTGCCCAAGAGAGGTAGATAAATTTTACTGTTGAAGTTGCCACTTCCAAGATAATTGAAGAGGCCCTCAATCACTTTCGGATAATCGCTACACTTCAGAGTGGAAGCATTATTTGCATCCTTCTCTGCGGCCGCCACAAGCACGTAAACATTGCCCCCATCCATTATCTGAATGCATGTACCCAAGGGATAATTCCTATTCAGCGCTGCATCCGGTTCAATTCCAGTAGCAGCTGTTACACTCTGCAGACCCTCCAGGATACTATTCTTCAGTCTTTGTAGCCTGTCCTTCCATAAAGAATCTATAAAAGACTTAAAGACTGACTCCTTTCTGTTGACTATTTGAGGATTGAAGCAGGAATTCACAGGGATAACAATTACTCCGGTTAAGTTTCTGTCAAGGAGATTACCCTCTTCGATGGTAAGTTTGAAATTTTTACTTATCTCGATATCAATCCTTTTCACCTGCCAGCACATCGCCACAGCATACACAAAACAAATAACCAAGACAAACACCGTTAACGTAATTGCCCCGCCGATATTACAGGTGTTGTTACCGCTGCTATTCCAGCCGAACAAAAAAGTGATCAGCGTAGCAAACGAAGCCGCACCAGCCACGGCTGTCATCAAATGACTCCAAAACTCCCGTTTACGCAACATCTCAAGCATGAATGTAAGTCTCTAAGAATCCACTTTTCTATCTCTGCTGTATTTCTTCCTTCATCATACGAGCCGTTAAGTTAGTTTCCTGATTTATACATTTGGTCCTTATTCTTCATCCCGAATCCCATATCTCTTATTACGCTCACTATGTATTTTCTTTAGTATCATTGTCTTTTGATAAAGAGTGATAAAGAAAGCATCATCACACTCATTAAAAAATATGCCACTATTTGTTATCCTATGTAACTGAAGCATAAGTGAAATCATAAGGATTAACGGATTAAGATCATTGTTCTGCTCCACAGCATATAGAGCATTGACATATTCCCCGTCAAGCTTTGAATAAAGAGGATAAAGACTAATGAAGTCTGCTTTTATTTTTTTATCAATATCCTCTAAATATTCTACCCATTTATTATAAACCGTGGGTTGATTATGGCTAGTCGGAAACTTGGCAACTGGAGAATCCGCGTAGCAATTGGTTTTACTAAGAATGTCTTGAATAACCTGCTCACTCAGAGCTTCCTCCGTAATGCTTAAGCCAGCCTTGCGACCCATATCAATAAAAATACTGGACACCTTAACTATTATGTGCTTTACTGGCATATTTGCCGCTGTATAAACAGAAATAGAATTTTGAGTAGACTCATAGTGCACAGTCATCAAATAAAATATATAAGCTGCCAAATAAGAAATAGCAAGTCCATAATTAAGTTTTCCAATGACAACAAATAATTTAAATGGAGCTGGTATCTCCAATAACCATAAATCCATAATTAACACACAACCAAGGCTTATAAAAAATAAAATTGTAAGCCATAGGTTTAGTGTGTTAAAAAACACTTTCCAAAAATCAGACCTTTTCATTTTTCTTCACGAATTATAGGTAACCGGCGTAGAAGTTATATAAAGATCAGAGGGATACTAAAAACAGAGGTAAAATAATTCACTCCGAGTGAATTTAAAAAATATAGAATTGCTGGATAAAAACAGAACTACTTTCTTCGGTAACTAAGACTGGTAGGCTTCTTTTGGATATTATCTCCCCTATTATCTCGGCAGAAGGATGGCCATAGTCATTATTATCCCCAACAGAAATCACACTGAAAACAATTCGATGATCAATAGTCATCGGACCTTTACTTGACAATGCCCCATGATGCGGAATTTGAACTGTGGAAATCCTATTGGCTCTATAGGATGATTCTATAAAATGCTGGTATAGCCTAAACCATTTATCCTCTATTGTTATATCACCATAATAAATGCAGGCACCATAGATCTCACATCTATGGTGATAACGCCAATAATCATACCTTAACTCTCTCTGATATCTACTATACATACCATTATTTGGAAAGTAGACAGAATATTTGTCAACTTGAAAAAGGGGGCCCGAATAAACTACTAAAGAGTGTTTATTCTTCTGACCTAAGTTATTGTAGATTTCTCGTAATTCCTTTATGTGGGATTTCACATAGGCACCATTTTCCACAGCATTGATTTTCTTATATTCCAAATCCTTATGAGCCTTTATCTCACGAATGAATTCATCATAGTATCTTTGCCAGTGTGGGTTATATGGGACATACTCCCAAATTGCCTTTTGAGAGGGATGATCTAAGGAATCTATGTGAATAGGCTGTCCACTAGCCATTTGATCAGAACTAGGAATCCCTACCCTCACCTCTCCCTCCTCAGGTAAACTATATATTAGGGGTTCAAGGTTATCAGGAATCGCCTCTTCTGCCGGACCCACCCTGATGATACGAGAATTTCTGAAATAGTTTTCAGGACTTCGAAGAATATCAATTTGAGTTTCCCCATCAGTTATCATGGATATAACAGAGAGGATATTTATCTCTTCTTCGGATATAAAAGGAATAATTACGACTTTTGGATCAAGGAACTGACAGCCGTTGATATGATCAGTATCAAAATGGGAAATGAAAAGTATATCAACCTTCTGATCACCTAAATCAGATTTAATTTTTCTACGAAGACCTTTATTCTTTTCAGCATCAAGAGACTTTGAACCTATACCATTAGTAATTGACCCGCAGTCGTAAACCACAGTAAATTTCTTACCGCTCTCAGATTTAAATTGCTCTGAATAAAATGCTCCTTGGCCTACAGTATGGATAGTTCTACACAGTTCCATGATTGATAATAATGAATTCGAAGGATATTTTGAGAATAGAACAAGTCATAACAGTAAAGACTTTCTTTTAACAAAGAACTCTTACCTCAAATATTAAGATATTTAAGAAAAAGAAGTTTCTTAATATGCGTTGGCATGAAGACAAAATAGAAATACAAATTAGCTCGAATTTTCGACCACCCTAACACTTCCTTATATACTGCGATGTTATACTTAATGAGGGATCGTTTATTGGAGGAAATAGACCCTGCATGACGTCTATAATATGCTAACGGCTCCTTCATGCCATAAGCTTCATTACACACCTTCAAAACTTTTAACTTCAAGCCCCAATCTTGACGTTTTCTCATCAAAGGCATAAATATTTTACCAGTCTTTTCTATATCGTAAATAACAGTAAGAAATCCCATCTTATCATCCTTACACATTGATTTAAGTGTTTCTTTTTTACGACATACTACTATACCGGTTATTTTGTTGGCCTCATCACAAGTCATATATGAGGTATAACTCATAGCGCAATCCTTTGACACCATGTACTGCAATTGCTTTTCCAATTTGTCTGGATACCATCGGTCATCACTGTCACAGAAAGCGATGAACCGACCTTTGGCAGCTTCAATGGAATTATTTCGAGCTACTCCTGCCCCTGAGTTCTTGGATAAGCATAGTAATTTTATACGTGGATCTTTTTCTGCATATTTCCTAATTATCTCACGTGAAGAATCACTCGAACAATCATCAGTTATTAGTAATTCCCAATTATTGTAAGTCTGGGCCTGAATAGCCTCAATAGTCTCACCTATGTATGCAGCGCAATTATATGAGGGGGTAACAATAGAAACAGTTCCAAAATTATTCATATCAAATAATCAATGATAAGTAAGAATATGTGATTAAGACAGAGGCCATTACTGGTTAAGTTGGATTTTCTCTCCTAATTTCTTTTCCCATTCAAAAGGCGTAATAGGTGTATACCCCCCTGCGGGATGAAATGTCATTTCTCCAAAATAGACCTTTCCCCTATGAACATATAAATCTACACGCACAAATGGCCAACCTTCAGATAACTTAGAGGCAATCTTTATCATCTCATCAAATTCTATTGGTTTCTCGGCATCACCATCCATTGCATCATTAGCAGTTGTGAAACCTGCTTTCTTCCAATCCATATCATAGAACACCTTTCTATGCTTGCCAAACCTATCAATAAATAATTCGACATAAGTTGGTATACCTCCAAAACAGAAAAACTTATAATCTGTTATATTATACTCCAACATTCTCTCACATATTATTTTATTCTGACCTTTGTAATTTGGCTCTCGCGATAATAGGTAATTATCAACTTTCAACCATTGAGCAAGTTTTTTTCTGGTTGCCTTAATGTCAAGTTGAGTTTTATCCTTACAAATGATATTAAAGCCAGAGCCTTTAGTTAGTTTGAGTACGAATTCTGAAGGTAACTGATCAAAATCAATATCATTTATATCGTTCGTCACCATTTGGCCAGATCTATTAAGGGGTAAAAGTTCTACTAGAGATTTATCTCCTATTTGATCCTTAACCCATTCCCTCACATCGTATTTATCTGCAAGTTTTGTCTTTAATTTAGTAGGGCCATTCTTTTTCAGCCACTGTAATTTCTCACTGAAGCCACTAGGAGTTGAAATGTTCATCCAATGATATTTAACCCCAAACCTTATATGCATAATCCAACCAAGAAGATTATGATAGAGATTATCTGGTAACGGGTAAAAAAGATATTTATTAATATAATAATATAACTTTCTGTATTTTCCAGCCATATAGTAAATCTTAATAGAAGTTCTGATTATTAGTATGATCACATCACCTTTCTACCAATTCTTTTTCAGCTTAAATGTAATGGACAGAACGCTCATAGCGAATCAAATAGCCCCTATATAAAATGTATATAATGAACTATTCAAGATAAAAGGAAACGTCCTGATAAATCCAATATCTTAATATTGTCACTTATCCATGAGTGGTAGTAACAATAGAGCCTCGCTGGTAGGAACTATAGCCAAAATCATAACTAGAATGTTCATCAACTAATAGGATTGTTCCGCTCACGAGTTAGAAAATAGCTATATAGTCAGTATATTTACAGTGAGCTGATTAACCCTAATAGGATTCTTTATTCTATCATCTAAAGGCTGATAGGTATATTTTAAGAAATATATTTTATATCCCTAAATAAAGAATAGTTGATTTATATCCATTAAGGATGATATGCTTAATCTACGTTACTACTTTATAATAGAGGTAGAACTTTCTTTTACTTAAAAAACATTTGATAAATGAATTTTATAGCCTCGTAATTATATCTCAAAAAAGATTTAGTGGGGAGTAAGCTAGTTGACACTCCGCCAATATTTGTAGTTTTGAGTTGAGGGATATACACAACTTTAAGATGAGCTTTTAAACAGAGTTCTGCTATGTATAATTCCTCACCATATAAAAAAATGGGATAATTTAAAGATGGGTATTTATCAAAAAAAGATCTGGTTAGAATAAAACACGAGCCACATCCTAAATAAATTTCTGTACTCTCATTTACACTATTTGAAGTACCACGTCTCTTATACTTATGAGCTGCCAGTTTTTTTTGCAAGGTATATAGATATGGATTCTTAAACAATTGAATCTGAAGCCACATTTTTATTTTGGAAGGTCTATTTTTTTTCTCTACAAAAATAGGCCTTCCATATTTTTCTGAAAATCGAAAAGGCGATAGCCATCCAACATCCTTAGCTATCTTTACAGTACCAAGTTCCTTAAAAAATGTCTCATCATATGTCATGTCAACATTGGTAATTATTACGTAATCATATGAAGAAATATTATGAATATCATTGATTATCTTAAAGGCGGCTCCGAAATAGCCCAAATTAGGGAATTTATGTTCTACCAAGTTAAAGGATAAACCATTGGGCAAATTAATCTTTTGTGGCTTTGATGAATTATCAGCAATATGCACCTCAATAAGGCTGTCTCCCAGTCCAGTAAGAGCCTTGTTAAGAGAGCCGATATAAGAATTTAATTCATCATAAGAATTATAATTGACTGGAATTATAAGTACGTTCATAGGGTCTTATATTTTAATATTTATCTACTAAGCAGAATTTGATTATTAGCGATAACATCTTATGATTTAGAGATAATTAGTTTACACCAAAGGATTTGAATGACTCATTATATCATTATGATGGATGATGCCTTCTAAATCTTTTACGCTATAATTTCTCTCTTAAGTTAGTTAATCTCTCATGAAGATTATCAGTTTAGTCAATTATCCTAAAACACACTGTTTTAATTCTTTCTATAATTTTACTTACCCAGAATAACACCTTTATCTCTTATTGTTTATTTAGACTTAATTCATTCGACTTGAATAAGGATTTATAATAAGCATTTAACTGAGTATATATATTAATCCAACTAAATTGTTCTGCAAACTTTATTAACTCCTGATTACACTTTCTCTTTTCCAATCCTTGTATTATCTTACATAAGTCATCTATGCTTTCGTAAAAAAAATTATTTGGTGCTGGAGCCGCATAGTCTAAAACTCCAGGAAGTTTCGGAA
>CAYNNV010000054.1:0-11581 GCA_964398625.1 uncultured Sangeribacter sp.
GCATTGAGTGCAGATCTCGGGGTCGGCGGCTCCATTAAAAAAAAGTGTCAATAGGGAAAGCCGTGAAAATCGGCTGCAGTACCCGCTGCTGTAAGTCAGCTGTTCTACCTTAGGAGCAGAATGAGGACAGGAAGCAACGGTCACTGGAGGCAACACCTCCGGGAAGGCCTTTTCCACAACAATATGTCCCCCTCTGACAAGCCAGAAGACCTGCCTGTTGCTGTCCGTGCCATTGTCACGGCAAGTATCCGCAAGCCTTCGGGAGTTAGGGCGCAGCAGAGGTAAGGTCTTTTTTTATCATCCAATCATGATGAAGGCGTCTGACGCACGTCATGTCATTGTCTGCCTTACAAGTCCATGCGGGCTTTTCGGATGCTTGATAATAGTTTGTATGTTTTAACTGAAACTCTAATTATCAACATCTAAAAAAACAATCGCATGAACAGGCTAATCAAAATTCTGTCGGTGATGTTGTTACTTATCCCCTGGCTGCCACTACAGGTGTCGGCGCAGGAGACAGAACAATTCAACATGCCGAAAAAGGATGGTCGCCAAGGCGACAAGACTGTATCAGGGCAACTCATGTTTTACGACATGGGTGGTCCGACGGGCAACACCGTCACTTACTATGCGGGCTACACCCGCTTTATTCCCTCCGGCGAATCTAATCAGATTCGTGTCACTTTCAACTCCGTAGACCTCAGCGGTAATGCCGGTCTCTACATCTATGACGGAGATATTGACTTTACGTCGTATCAAAGTGATATTCCTGACGGATATTTAGCAAAACTCACAGGAACCTCAACCGGCGACGTTTTTGAAAGCTCTACCGGCTCCCTTTCAGTATTATATCACTGCAAGGGCTCAGGTAACGGTGCCGGTTGGGAAGCCTTAGTCGAAGAGTTTGCTCCCGGACCAATGACATGGATTTCCGCTTCTGCCGTACCGGGAGCCACCTCAGCTTACCGCGGAGAGACTGCTACTCCGCTTATAGGCGCTAACTTAAAGACTGAAGGCTCAGGGGATCCATTTGCCTGCACTGAGCTGCAATTCTCCCTTGAGGGAACTCAGGCATTATCCGACATTACCAAAGTGCGTGTGCTTTACTCTAAAGGCAGTGACAAAGCCGGCGGTGTGCAATTTGGCAATGAAATGGAAGCCTCAAACGGCACTCTTACTTTTACCGGCAATCAGATATTGGGTGGAGGCAACAACTACTTCTGGCTCGTTGCCGACCTGGATAATGATGCCGTAGCAGGCCATACTCTTGATGCAGTACTCACCGGTGCTGTGGTAGACAATGCAAGCCGCATCACCTCACAGATGAGTGCTGACGGCGCCGCCACTATAGAGAATACTGCACGTCTGGCCTCAGCCGCTCAGACATACAATGTCGGTATCACTCCTCTCACACTCTATGATGACGGCGGAAGCGAGGGTAATATCACTCAAGACTTTGAAGGGTATGCCACTTTTGTTCCTACCACACCGGGCAGTAAACTCCGTGTGCGTTTCTCATCGCTTGATTTGTTCAATACCTCAAGTACCGGTCTTAACGACGTACTTAACGTATATGCCGGTCAGACTATTGATGACGCTTCGCTGCTTGCGAATGTGCTGAAAGAGCCGGTCACTGTAAGCTCTACAGCTCCCGACGGCTCTCTTACCATCTATCTTAAATCTGTGGCAGGAACCCCAAAATCCGGTTTTACAGCTGTAATAGAAGAATTTGTGCCACAGCCTATGGTTATTAAGTCCGTTTCGGCCACTCATACCAAGACAGAGACTGTATGTGCAGGCGATGAGAAAGCTGAAATCATGCTTATCAAGGTCACAACTCAACACACCGAGCCGGCTATTGAGATGGCAACAATGACTTTCACTGACAGCTCTACCGCACCCGTTGACAAGGCTCTACTCTACTATCTTGGTAAAAAGACTGACGCAACTCCTGCGCTTATATCCGAAGCTACACCTCAAGGCGCGAATATCACCTTCTCTCTGTCTGAGCCACTACAACTCTCCGAGCAGGATAATTACTTCATGCTGGCTTACTCTGTAGCGGCTTCCGCTCTCAACGGTCAGAACTTGGATGCTTCATTGACGGCTGTCAACAACTTTGAAGTGACTGACGGCAATCCCGAAGGCATGCGGAGCATTGAAAATACTTATCAGTCCGCAACAGGTACATTCACAAAAACTGTCTACGGCGATTGGAAATTTGTCAATACCCCCTCTACCAGCTCCTATTATGGTTATGATGACACTTCCGGCAATCAGGTCACAACTTTTGTGCCCGGAACAGCAGGAAAGGTTATAGAGTTAGACTTCTCGCTATTTAAACTTATGACCAGCTCATACATTCCGGCACCTACTTTTACCGTATATGACGGTAAGACCACATCTTCGCCGGTATTGTGGAGCGTAACCTCTTCTACTATGACCACCGGCCCGGAAAATGCACTCCGAGCCACCAATCCTGACGGCGCTCTGACCATAGTATTTAATGCAAACGGAGGTCGTGGCTCGTCAGGCTATGGTTTCCAAGCCACTGTCACGGAATATTCGTCGGAACCTATGCGGTTTGTAAGTGCTACCGCATCGCAGCTAAGTGATGAAGAATCGGTACGCCCGGCTACCCAGAATCTGCCGATTCTCAATCTGGCGGTAACTATGGCCGGCGATCAGACTCCTCTGAATTTGAACTCCCTGACTCTCAATCTCAAAGATTGCGCCTCAACAGTAAAGGCGGTTAAGCTCTATCATATTGGCCGTGACCCACAGGCTGATACAGGCACTCTCATTGCTCAGGCTTCGGTTGCGGGCAGCACTGTGACTCTAACCCCTGACCCGGACTTCACTATGCCGGAGAAGACTTCATATTATCGCATCTGCTTTGATATGGCCGACTCATTCACAAGCGACATAGCCGTTGATGCGGCTGTAAGTGAGTTGAAAATCGGTAATCTTGCAGTTACAGTTACTGATTCCGACCCTGACGGAGCAGCTCTTACAAAAAATATTTACTACTTTGACGGTTCGGATAATGTAGTTACTGTATCCGGCTCTATGCTATTCTATGACAATGGCGGTCCGGAAGGAAAGTACACAACATCTGCTTCCGGCTCGGTTACATTTATGCCCGCAGCTGAGGGAGAAATCATAAAGATGACTGTAAAGAGCTTCTATACTAACTACCAGGATTATCTTTATTTCTATGACGGTGCTTCTGTAGCCGAGGATGCTCCTTATATCACTCGACTATCAAGCAGCGTATCTGAAGCAAATCTGCCCGTGATTCTCTCAAAGGCGGATGACGGAGCTATAACCGTAAAGTTTGCCCCCAAGAAGAATAATATCAACGACGGTTGGGAAATCCTTGTAGAATCTATCATTCCGCGCCCAATGAGCGTCACCGGTATTGAGGTGACTCAAGTCAATGATATTAAGGTGCTTCGCGGTTCTGCCAACAATCAGATACTTAAGATAGCAGTAAGTATAGATGGCGACAAGGGGAGCATTCCGCTAAGCAAATTTGAGTTTTCAGCACTTGAGAGCACTGAGAGCATAATAGAAGATGCCGGATTATGGTACACCGGTGATCTTGATGCCTTCGACACCAACACCCGATATGGTAATCTTACGCATGAAGCTCCATTTATATTTGAAGACGAAAATATCTATGACACAGCCGGTACGTATTATTATTGGCTCACATATAATATTACCCCCGAGGCTCAAAATGACTCAAAGGTGCAGGCTCAGTTCCTTTCTCTGACCGCCGGAGATGAGATTGTGCAGGCTCCGGATGAGAAGAAAGTCCTGATCACCGTCCAGGACGGTATGCATGGCGTATATAGCATCGGTACCGACGGAGAGCGGGATTTCCGAAGCATCTCCGAAGCCGTGGAAGCCATGTCAGGCGGAATTGACGGGCCCGTAGTCTTTGAACTGGAAGACGGTAATTACAACGAGCTTGTCACCATACCGGAGGTTGTAGGATGCTCAGAACGCAATAATATCACGATACGCTCTAAGAACGGCAACCGCGACAACGTCATCATCAGCTACAACACTTACCGCGACCCGGGCAGTTCTGCCTACGACAAGCGGTATGGCGTGGTGACTTTTGACGGCATTGACTTCTGCACTCTGGAGAATGTGACTGTCACCACCACGGCAACTACGTTCCCAGGCCTTGTATTCCTCCGCAACAAGAGCGAACATATCACTCTGCGCGGATGTGCCGTAAAGATGGCCACCAGTACTGACAATGCCAAGGGCAGCTATCTTGTATATCAATATGCCAAGAACGAAGCCAACCGCAATAACAATTATATGACAGTGGAGAACTGTCTGCTTGAAGGTGGACTCATCGGAGTTGGTCTTACCGGCACAAGCTACACAGCACTCCCCAAACAGCGCGGTGGCGTCGTGCGCAACTGCGTATTCCGCAATCAGGGCAGCAAGGCAGTCTATATCAACTGCGAGGAAGATGCTACCGTCTGCAATAATGATATTATGACAGAAGGTGAGTCCACCTCTTCCTATTATGCATTTGATATCAGCGATGCCGGAGGCGACCTAAATGTTTTCGGCAACGTAATCCGCATAAAAGACTCTACAGGCTCAAGCACTCCCAATCCCTGCGGTATGTATGTGCGTGGATACAATATTGACAAGATCAAGACTGGCTCACGCCGTATCTACAACAATGAAATCAATATGACCGCATGTCCCGGCAGCAGCAATACCGGCATACGCCTGAATACTGATTATCCCGGTCTCGAATTAGTAAATAATACTATCTTTGTATCATCATCGGTAGAGACAGGCAATCGCGTCTACGGCATCTATCTTGCCGGAGGTATGAAAGGTGGTCGGATTGTTAACAATATCGTACAGTGCGGAACTCCCGGATATCTCTTCTACTCCCAGCGCAAACCTTACCTTGACCAAGTGGCTATGTCAAATAATGTATGGTATGGTGAAGGTGAGAAATTTGCTTACATCGGTGCTGACCCCAACGATTCTTCTGTAGTCGGAGGCGACAAGAATTTTGATCAATTGTGCGAAGAGGCTCCCATGACAGACTCATTTAATGAGAAAGTGGAATTCCTTTCAGAGAATGTACTTGAGCCTGCACTCTCCGGCTCTCTCATCAATGGCGAGCCGATAGACTATGTTATGACCGACCTGTATGGTGCCGAGCGAGCATCTACACCGACCATTGGCGCATACGAATATGCAGAGTCTACCATACCCCCGGTCATGGCCGATGACTATCCGCAAATCAAAAATGTAGAGCATAACCGGGCAGATGTATCCGTCAGAAGTACTTTGACGGGAGTGCTGCACTATTGTGTTAAGGAAGCAGGTGACGATGCTCCCGATGCCGATGCCGTCAAGACTGAAGGAAGCGTCTGCGAACTTCGCAAAGGTGTGGAGAAAGAATTTGCTGTGAGCGAATTGCAGCCGAATACTACTTATAGACTCTATTGTGTACTCAGCTCGCTGCGCGGTCTTGATTCTTCTGTCATAACCTCGGAAGAATTCACTACTTCCTACGAACCGACTCAGGTGGCTGATTTTGAAAATGCACAATCTGACGACGCCCGCATTATTGACGGCACGATGTCGTTTACAGGATTCAGTATCCTGGATATAAATGACGGGGTAGCTCCTATGCCCAATACAAAAGCTGCCGTGATGGACGATGAATACGCCGTCATTCAGCTTACCAATGCTTCTAACCTTGAGATACAGGGATTCTTTATGCGCAACTCTGCAGCAGTATCACTGACTGCTAAAGATGATGCTCTCAGAGAAACCCGGACTAAGACCATTGAGGCATCAGAGAAATGGCGCTATGTTGATCTGCTTGATATGGGAGCCTTTACGTACCTCGTGCTTGAGAGTGAAGGCGATACTTACATTGACAACTTCGGTGCACGTCCTTTGGAAATGCTCCTGAGCATAGACCATGATGAGCATATAGCCGTCGCAGCAGGTGAAGAGATGCACCTTGATGCCATGGCTGAAGGCGGCGTGCCTCCCTATTCATATCTATGGACCGATGCTCTTCATAATGAGTTGGGAAATACGCGAAGCCTCTCATTCACACCCGCTACAAGCGGTATCTATACCGTAGAGGTAACTGATGCACGAGGTGCAAAAGCAGTGTCTTCTACTCATTTGCGCGTACTCTCCGAAATGGTGGTGGCTACGTTTGACGACCTCTATCTTGCTCCTGAATCCCATTGGTGCGGAGAAACTGAAGATGAGGACTATGCAAGTGGCAGCTTCTTCACCGGTTCATTTGAATTCAATAACATTTACATGGCAGATTGGGACGGTTGGGCAGCCTTCGGCTACTCCAATCATACCTCTACCTCGTTCAACAGCTACACCACTGATCAGTGGAATTCAGCAGTCGGTCATGGTGTTGATGACAGCGATAACTATGGTGTGGTCTACGTATCTAACTTTATGGGAAAGACCCTGACCACTCTCTCCAACACAGAGGAAGGACAGGTCATACCCGGTATGTATATCACAAACAGTGCATGGGTAGTCGATGCCGTGCTCAACGGCGACGGTTTTGAACCCTCCTTTACGGAAGGCGACCTTTACGCGCTGCAACTCACAGGACGCAAGGCTGACGGCTCAGAGACCGTAATGGAAATTCCGTTGGCCGACTATCGTGCCGCTCAAGAACGAGACCGTTGGTATCTTGACACATGGCAGTGGGTAGACCTCGCCTCTTTAGGCGCAGTCACCGAGCTGGAATGGAATGTGACTTCCACCAAGAAGAATTCCTTCGGCATGACTACACCCGCATATATCTGTGTGGATAACATCGGAGCTGAACGCCCTGTTACTTCCGCAGAAGCCATTATACTTAGAATCAATGAAGAAGCACCGGCTGCTACATTCTCTATTGAGCCATATTTCAGCTTTAATCCCGAAGAGGCTACCGTGGTTTATAATATAGAATGTGATCACACCGGAATAAGCCTCACAGATGATACTGTGACCTGTGCAGTAGAAGCCGGCGAGACTTTTGATATCATCGCTCATGCCTCACAACGCGGTAAGCACGAGTGGGTGCGCATCCCGGTAAGCATGGAATACTACAATGGTGTTGAAGCAGTTGAGATAGACAATGCGAAACTCTATCCAAACCCGGCAGATTCATACGTTAATGTAAGTACGAATGAATCGGATTATTCCGTGACGGTAGTAGCTGTAGACGGTCGCACAGTCATGGCTAAAGAGAGTCTTGATGGTAAACAGACCATAGATGTCAGCACATTAGCCTCAGGACACTACATAGTCCGCTTCAGTACAACAGATGGCAGAACCGCAGTGCGGCGTCTGATAATCAGACATTGATTCTCTACAACAATATTAAACCGTAGAAAGAGACGCGTTGCCGAAAGTAGCAGCGCGTCTCTCTTTATAACCAAACATCTTCGTTTTATTAAATAGTCAAAGGAATACCCTACAACGTGCAACAACTGCCTGTTGCCTCTACTTTTGTATTCTGACTAAATGATAATAATGTGGTGATTGCGAAAGATTTATTATCTTTGTAAAAAATATTATTGAAATGAGCGTTGTAATTTTGAAATGGAATCCCGGCTTCTCTTCTTATACGATGTTCCGGTTCCTGAATGATTTGGAGAAATGTGCATTGGCCAACTCCGGCGATGTAGGCATGAATTGGTCAATTTGGGATTTTGACAAGGTACACGTGGGTGATATTTGTTACCTGCTTAAAGTAGGATACGGTCAAACCGGAATTGTGGCTCGCGGCATCATTACATCTGAATCATACCGGGGAGAAGACTGGTCGTGGAAAAACCGCCCTACCAGATATTGTGATTTCATCTTTGAGACCATGATAAACCCCGATGCTTACCCACTACTCGACTCCGCCGAGCTGAGTAAGGCAATCCCTGATTTTGACTGGAATGGAGGACACTCCGGTGTGGTATTATCAGAAAAACAAGGAGAGGAGCTGGAGCAGCTTTGGCAGAACTATATGATGCGTCAGTCGGAATACTTTGAAAAAGCCTCCGACAGCAATCTCTTTCATTTGACCAAATACACCGGCCCGGAAGCCCCTGACTATACCCTCAGACTTGAGGAAGAGTACAATGGCCGCAATATATTCATAAAATCTAAAACACCCGATATAATTTCCTCAATACGCATATTCAACTACCACCGCATGTTAGGGAAATTCGGAGTAAAATCATGGAGAGCATTACAGCAGTTATTGTATGAGAAATACCCATCGGAAGCCGACCTTCAAAACCTCTGCGCTGACCTTTACAACTACCGGATAGAATTTAAAGTCGATTTCTACAAAAATGAGGAGATTGAAGATGATGATGACGACGATGAAGACTGATAATAATAAATAGATTGTCTGCGAAATATTAAACCGCAGAAATAGAGCCGCGCTGCCGAAAATGGCAACGCGGCTCACTTTATAATTAAGGGGGATTATTTACATTTTATAACTGAAGTAGACTTTCTCATCACATTTCTTCAGCAATCTCCCTTTTGGATCTGTTACCGTCAAGGTAATATAATATTCTCCCCTTCTAAGATTGGATGTATCCCATATAATCCCGTCATCATAAGAGCCGTCACCGTCTTCATCAAGGTAAACTTTTCTTGAATCCTCAAGCGGCTTACCTCCCCATCCTTTAGCCGGTGTACCATTGTAGTGATATACCTTCATATTAACATTCATATATTGCATATTCGGATTATACATATAAATTCTTGCACAACCTCCAAATCCTCCAATTTTCCATAAAAAAAACTTTTCAATATCAATATATGGTTTTAATTCTTTATCAAAACTATCACGATAAAGACTTGTAGCTCCATTCTTGGTCACTTTAGCTTTAAACGATCTCCCATATTTCGACATCTCAATTTTATCACAGATGGGTCGCATCACCTCTTTGTCTCCCACAAGAACGCCATATTTCCCATTCTTTTTTACTATAAATGAGGGTACTCTCAAATCATACCTTAGAGCTCCTTCAGAAGTATGATAGGTATATGAACCTATTTCCACACCTTCAATGTCGGAATATCCATTTTCAGGAGATATATACCAAGAAAAATCGTTCACATCCATAAGTCCGACATGTCCGGCAGTATCTTTCATCTTGAAGTAGCTTACCTCCTTTTTGTCACCGGTCACGAAGGTCACTTGCTCCGGTTTCTCCCGGTACTTAAACGGTATGACAATCCCGTCTTTGCAAATACCCCACAAGCCGTTACTCTTTACTGCAAGATAGTCATTACCCATTGGATTTACTTCTTCCACCGGAATTTGCTCTTTCAGTTTTTTGTCGTAAAGAGCTGTCTTATCATCACCTCGCAAAAGGTAATAATATTTTGTGAAGTTTTCCACTTCTTTATATTGAGGCTCAATGAGAATCTCATCCCCTTTCAAGATGCCCCATAATCCATTCTTTTTAAAAAGAACGTATCCATAATCAAGAATGTGTCCATAATCTAACTTGGCATCTTCCATCTCAAAATCCGTAATCATGCCATTGTTGTCAACAAGATTATATTTACCGGCCTTATTTTCTATAATCAGAGTCTTCCCGCCAATCATCTTTCCCTTATACAAGTCCATATCCGGAGAAATTGCATTTTCGTCGATCACTATCCAACCATGAAAGTTTACGGGGTCACTCAATGAGGAAAGAGTAAGATTTTCCTGAATCGGAACAAAACTTCCGTCTACAAACAGATCATATTTATCGCCATCATTTTTCCGCATTAAGAAAAGCTTATCATTTAGTTCTTTCCCGGAAGTATATTCCGTCATGCCGGAAGTAGAGGAATAAGCCCCATATCCGTCTAAGTAAGGTTTTAAAATCTTAAGATCATTATCGGAATATGAACCTCTTTGTACAAAGCTATCTATTAGTTTATATTTATTCCTTGTAAATCCATGAAAATCATCGCCGGCTACTTCTTCCAGAGAGGCTCCTCTTTCGTAATCATGATTATAAATGTAAGGCCATCCATACCTTTTGTGAATAAGAATAGCATTATTTTTGTTATCTTCTTCTACAGACGCAACGGTTGTAGCATCTCCATACGTATGTGCCAGCTCTTTTCCCTTAGGGTCATAAATCTTGATATAATCACCCTTTACCGCAATAATGACTTTCCCATCCAAATATTGACCAACAACTTTCTTATATTTTGGCTTCAATATAATGTTTTCAGAGGAGATATCTATTACTCCGGATTTTTTTCCCTTCTCAATAACCCAATTATTACCGCACAAAGGTGACAGTCCGGTATATTCTTTTGCTGCAATTACCACGCTGCCGTCACGCTTGAGAAGACCGGCCTTCCCATCCTTATTGACAACGAAATAATCGGGTATCGATGTTTTTATATTTTTATAAACCGGCTCTAAAAGCCATGACCCGTCATCTTTAAGAATACCAAGCTTTCCCTTGATGCTTACAAGTCTACCTTCCTTGCCAAGCTCGCTGATAATTTCCATTTCAGGCTTCACAAGATATACGCAATCATAATCCATCACACCCTTTTTATCCTTGACTGTGACAAGCATCGTATTCCAATAAAGGGGAGTAATATCCTGAAATACCACACCGGGACCAAGCACTGTGCCCTTTTCATCAATAAATCCTTTCAGACCGTCTTTTTCTACCAACGCACGCACCTTGCCGTTAGGCATCTCCTTGAATTCTCCGGCCGACGAATATTTCGGCTTTACCACCCATTTCCCTGAAGCATCAACATAGCCCCATTGAGCCTTACGCGCATCTTTCTGAGGCGTTAGAGTCTGAGAACTGACAGTCAATGCTATACATAGCAAAAATGAAGTAAATAGACATTTAAAATAATTAATATACATAATCATGTAGTTAGGTTAAAACTCATCACCGAGCCCTCTCGGCGACAGCTATAAAAGTTTCAATTATGATAAGGTGAATGGGCAGGTATCGTGATAACATTGTCTCCGAAACCTCCATTCTGTATCAGAAATACGAAATTACAAAAACTTAGCTCACCATGCAAATAAACCAACTAATCCATTTAAGTCCATTTTTCACTCCATCAGATTTCCCTCCTGAATGCACACTATTTTATCCCATCTTATTTTACCGCAAAACGCGGTAAAAGGGTATAAAAAAAGTTGAGCCATCGCAACGCGCGAACTCAACCACTCTGATACTCTTTACTTAGTCTTCTCCTTTAAATAGCTGATTTTATCAGAAAATGTCGGAGTGTGTTCCCGTATCTATCATTAAGAGTAAGTTCAGTATCATTCTGTCCCCATATCAATAGCCAATCAGGTTCAATATGACATTCCCACACCATATTGAATTTCCCGGATAGCTTGTGAGGACGATATTGCACAGGAACAGTTCCGGTTTCCATAAGAATTTCAAGAAGTTCTCTTAGTTTTTCCACATTAAGCCCTCACTTATAACATTTTTTAAGAGCTTTCTTGAATTTCGTCGAATAAGAAAGGCTATATCTCATATTCCGAGTATCT
>CAYNNV010000055.1:0-11342 GCA_964398625.1 uncultured Sangeribacter sp.
AAACACCCCAAGATGCTTGAAAATAATTCCGGAAAATTTGAATCCAACTTCCTTGGGGTAACCATTCCTGAAAATAACAGCGTGATGTTTGGTCCTCTATCAGGTATGCAACTCGGCATTTGGATTGCTCACGGAGAAGGAAAATTCTCACTTCCCGGCTCGCTTGCAGACTATAATGTTATAGCCAAGTACAACTATAGCACTTATCCAGGCAATCCTAACGGTTCTCGCGCTTCGGTAGCCGGAATTTGCAGTGCCGACGGGCGCCACCTTGCCATGATGCCACACCTCGAGCGTGCAATATTCCCCTGGCAGTGCGGATATTATCCCACTGAGCGAAAAAACGACGAACTTACTCCCTGGCTTACCGCTTTCGTAAATGCAAGAAAGTGGATTGAAGCTCATAAAAAGTGAAATGTTTATAATATCGGGACGTAATATCCAAATCATTCTTGCCGCAGCCGTCACGGTTGCGGCAGGATTTGCTTCTTGCTCCACAGGTATAGATTCAACCGGTAAAATAAAGCTCTCAAAAAAAGACCTTAAAAGCCAGGAACCTACGGCAGAAGAAAGGCTGCTGAGCGACGTAAAACCCTCTTATATTAAGGACTGGAAGCAAGGGAAACCATTTTATGTGCTTGATGAGCGTGTAAGGGTTGTGCTTACCGCAGCCAATCGCGAGGCGCAAGCTGCTTCTGATAGTCTGATTACACCGGGTACAATACTGCATTATCAAGGTTTCGAGACAACCCAGGCACCCAATGGATTTTACAATACTATAATTGCTCTGACTGACGGCGACCGCCTTTATACGTATAATACAGGAAGGAAATCGCCCGACAACGTCACAGCCGCTCCTGTTCGTTCAGACGAACTCCCGATGATGCTTGATCCGGAGATTATGAACGGCGTGAAGCAAAAGCTCGCCGACCTCTCACTCTGGACTCTCACACGCTTGTGGCATAATCCCGAAACCGGCTCGCAAGTTAGCGGCAAGAAATATGCCGAAGTTAAAGTAAAAGATGTGGTTCCCGGCGATAAGGTATTTCCTCTAAAGGTGATATTCACTGAGCCGAACGACACCACTCCCTATGCACTTTTCATTACTCCGGGTCCGTCAGGAATCTCCTCACGCTCTTTCGACTCTCAATTCTCCCTTTCCGACCCAAGGCTAAAATATCCAAAAATAGAGCCTGAAGTTTGGGATAAAATCTGCAGGGGAAGCCTCGCTAACGGAATGACCAAACTTGAATGTCGTCTTGCACTTGGATCGCCCGCATCATCCGATGAACAACCCGGTTATAGCTCTCTTTATGAAAAATGGACATATCCCGGCGGTGTGGTGCTTAACTTCACCGACGGTATACTTACCTCTTTCCGACAATAAGCAATCATTCACCTGCCATGTTCAAATTTGAAGAAAACAAAGACCTCACTCCTCTTACCACCTTTGGTATTCCTGCCAAAGCTCGCTACTTTGCAGAATACTCCTCTGAACGCGAATTAATGCACCTGGTCAAAACCCCGGTCTACAATGACAATGAAGTACTCCATATAGGAGGGGGCTCTAACCTCTTGTTTGAAAATGACTTTAATGGTCTTATCATTCATTCTGCAATAAAAGGCATCACTGATTACCGAAAGGATGAATCTACTGTATTCGTAATAGCGGGAGCCGGAGAAAAGTGGGACGACCTCGTGGCACACTGCGTGGAAAATGGATTTGCAGGTCTTGAAAATCTATCTCATATACCAGGCGAAGCCGGTGCATCGGCTATTCAGAACGTTGGAGCCTACGGAGTAGAGGCGAAAGATTATCTCCACGCCGTAGAATGTTATGATCGTAAACTAAACAAAGTCGTAACTCTTAGGGCTGAAGAATGTGGCCTGGGTTATCGCGACAGCATTTTTAAGCGCGAAGCTAAGGGTCGATATTTCATAATGCGTGTCAGCTTTCGGCTTATACCGGGAGGAGCGCCTCGCCACCTCTCCTATGGTCATCTGAAAAATCTGGAAGAGCGGCTCGGGCATATGCCTGATATCAAGGAAGTCCGTGAGGAAATAATAAAGGTAAGAAAGTCAAAGCTTCCCGAACCGGAAGATATAGGCTCTGCCGGAAGTTTCTTTAAGAATCCTGTTGTAAGCCGTGAATATTACGAGAAGGTAGTGAAAAAAGTTGACCCGGAAGCACCATGCTATGATTTGCCGGAAGGAATGGTGAAGCTCCCGGCAGGATGGCTTATAGAGCATGCCGGACTCAAGGGGAAAAGAATCGGAGGTGCCGAGGTATATCCAAAGCAATGTCTCGTGATAGCAAATACAGGTGATGCCTCGGCTGCTGATGTGGTGAAATTGGCACGCTTTATACGCACTACTGTAGGTTGGAAATACCATGTTGCTCTTGAGCCTGAAGTCAATTTTATCAATACGGCAATTGACGTCACCGTTCTCGGATCCGGTACATCAAAAGGGATTCCGGAGATTGGTTGCCACTGCGAGGTATGCGAATCGTCCGATATTCACGACCGGCGACAGCGTGCCTCAGTTCTTGTGCAGACCCATGGTCTTGACATACTTATTGATGCATCAGCCGACTTCCGCCGACAGGCACTGGACAACGGCATAGATCATCTTGATGCCGTTCTCATAACTCATCAGCACTATGATCATGTGGGTGGACTTGATGATCTAAGGCCAATATCTACGGGTCACGACATACCGCTGTATCTCACTGAGGGTGTCGCCACTGATTTGCGCAAAAGGCTTGATTATTGTTTCCGTCCTATCGCCTATCTGGGAGTTCATTCCTTCAACCTTAATATAATAAGTGAGCATGAGCCATTCTTCATAAATGGTCTGAGGATAATCCCAATCGGTGTAAACCATGGTAAAATGCCTATTCTCGGTTTCAGAATCGGAGCTTTTGCCTATATTACAGATGCCAAAACAATAGAATTTGAAGAATTGGAAAAACTCTTAGGAGTAGATACACTTATAATTAATGCTCTACGCAAAACCGAGCATTTCGCCCACCTCACCCTTGATGAAGCACTTGCTATAATACGCAAAGTATCACCACGACGCGCATACATTACTCACCTATCGCACGAGATGGGCCTTCATGCAGAAGTAGAAAAGGAACTGCCTGAAAATGTGCACCTTGCCTACGACGGTCTCCACATAAAAATAGATTAATTCTCTATCTTAAGAATAATTCTCTATCTTAAAGAGTTATATTACCTCTTCATTTCTCTCGTGGATGAAGCCAACGGCTGAGTTCGCGAGAGAGTTGTTTTTACTTTACCTTTTAAATTGTACTTATATATTGTACTTCTACAAAATATAAACTAAAGATTTACAATATTTCTTTTCTTTTCATAAATTCATGATATTCAATATATTAATAACAAACAAAGATATGCAATAAATATTTCTATGCTAAAAAGAGTACTATTTATTGCATAGTACTAAAACTTTTACTAACTTTGCATCGTTGAATCAAGGAAGCGGCCAAAATAGCCCGTCCCGACTGCTCTATTCAACAGTCGAAATTATCGTAACCCACGACTTTTATAATTCGTACAAACCTCTAAAAAACTATCATCAGATGAAAAAAATTATCTTTATTGCATCGGTCTTCACCTTACCGGCAATGCTCTCGGCTGCCGTTGTAAAAGGACGCGTCGTAGACAGCAGCACGAGCGAACTTCTCCCGGGAGTGGTATGGAAAACCTACAATGCCAACGACAGCATTCATCCTCTCAACGGAGGTGCTACCGCAGCTGACGGCTCTTTCACCTGTGAAATTCCCAAGGCCGGCTCATACGTCATGAGATTTGAATACCTCGGTATGCAGCCACACTCCATTCCATTTCGCCTTGCTGACTCCAATGCCGATGCCGACCTTGGCACTATAGCCCTTCAGAGCGAAGACCTCGCGCTTCAGGAAGTGGTAGTAACGGGCAGAAAAAGTGTGATTGAGTCCAACGGTGAGAAGACCACTTACAACATCACTGAGGACCCGGCAGCTAATAATCAGACTGTCCTTGACATGCTTAAAAAGGTACCTATGGTGACTGTTGACGGGCAAGACAACATCCGCATTAATGGTAATTCTGATTTTAAAATCTACGTAAACGGTAATCCCGAACCGGCACTTTCTGAAAATGCCTCCACTATCTTTAAGGCTATGCCGGCTTCGGCTTTCAAGAAGATTGAAGTTATCACCGAGCCGGGAGCCAAATACGACGCGGAAGGAACAGGCGGTATTCTTAACCTCGTGACTGAGACCTCAGCCAAGGCCGGTAATGACGGATATATGCTCACACTCACTGCCGGCGCCGGTGAGCGTCGCGCCATGGGCGATGTCAGGGCTCAGGTTAAGGTGGGAAAAGTAAACCTCAGCCTCGGAGCTACTTATGTTAACGATAAGTATAATCCGCAAAAGATGAGCATGGAGCAGATTCTCACCAATGCGTCCGGTACTACGGTCAATACCACCGAACTGAAGCAAGGTATGGAAATGGAGAATCCTCAGCTGCAATTGACGTGGGAACCGAACTCCGCGAATTATTTTTCCGCTTCGGCAGCACTCACTAATATGACGTCACGCCCTGAATATACATCTTTATCCCGCTTCACTTCATCAGCCGGGATCGGTGACTATAATAAGATTCAGAACACGGATATGGAGTTCCGCTATATGTCGCTTTCAGCTAATGCTGCATGGAAGCACCTCTTCAATGATAAGGGAGAATCCCTCACTCTGAGGTATCAATATAGTTACGGACTCTCTAAAATACAGCTTGATAATGCTATTGCAATGCAGGAGCAGCCGGAAGTGAAGGATTATTCTCTGGAATACACCCGCACTCCGACCAATGAGCATACCGTACAGGCTGATTACTCTCACCCCTTCTCCGAGCATCATACTCTTGACGTAGGAGCTAAAGGAATCTTCCGTCGCAACGATTCTGAATCATTTACCAAGTTCGGACTTTCTCCTGATGATATGGTTCTTGTGCCCGGAAATGACTATGACATCCGACAGTATCAGGACATTGCAGCTGCTTACGCCGAGTATTCCATACTCTTCGGAAGTCTCTCCGCAAAGGCAGGTTTCAGATATGAATTTACTCACATGGGTATAGACTATCTTGACAATTCCGCCCGAAATTTCTCCACAAATTTCTCCAATTACGTGCCCAACGCCGCCGTTGCCTGGAATTTCTCACCCGCAAGCTCCATGCGTCTCGCTTATCAGATGCGTATAACACGACCGAGTATTCGTCAAATTAATCCTTACGCCATAGAGACGATACCGGGAATCATACAGCGCGGTAATCCTGACCTTACCGCTGAGCGCAATAACTCAATCACCCTCACCTACTCCAATTTTACACCGGTGATAGGAGGAAATATAGCTGCTTCTTGGAGCAATTCAACAAATCAGATATCAGATATTTCTTTCCTTGACGGCAACAGTCTTATATCATCCTACGCCAATATAGGAGTCTACAATCAATATATGATTCGCGGCTTCCTCACTTGGACTGCCTCTCGCAGACTTCGCATCAGCATTAACGGCTCAATCGCTTATACCGACCTCAAATTTGAAGCAGCCGGTGAGCACAATCATGGCTGGACTCCCCAGATCGGCGGCAATATTAATTGGGAAATGCCTCTTAAAATTAATTTCAATGCTTATGGAGGCTGGAACGGTAAAAACTATTCTCTTCAGGGTTATGGCCCGGAATTCTATTACTACGGCATATCATTGTCACGCAATTTCCTCCGCGACGACAGGCTGAAAGTAAGCATTTCTGCCGCAAACTTCGCATCGCCCAACCTAAGAATCAAGATGTATCAGTCTTCACCGGACTTTACTTTGCGTCAAAACAACTCATTGGCGATGAGAGATATATCCCTTTCAATATCATATACCTTCGGAAACCTGAACAGTAACCAGCGCAACAAGATAGACAATATAGTCAACGATGATGTGCAGCGCTCCTCAGGCTCAACCGGCTTCGGTATGTAACAACACAATCCTTTAAGACAGCATCATGCACGAAGATAATAATATTACAACCCAGATGCGCAAGGGTATCATAGAATACTCTTTTCTACTGATACTCTCGCGCTGCAAAGCCTATCCGTCGGAGCTCATCAAGATGCTTTCCCGCGCCGGACTTGAGCTTAAAGAGGCTACTGTCTATACTATCCTCAACAGGCTCAGGAAGGAAGGAAAGGTGGACTACGAATGGGTTGAATCACCCAAAGGGCCGCCCAGAAAGTATTTTTTCATCACTCCTACCGGACTGGAGGCCGAACAGATATGTGCTGCCACCTGGGAGCAACTTTCCGGCGCAATCAACTATATATCAACTATTGATAAAAAATCTAATCCTGAAAAATGAAAAAAACTTTTAACATCAACTTAGGCGGTCTTCCCTTCATTGTAGATGAGGATGCTTACCGTATGCTGACTGACTATTTTGAATCAATTCGTTCTGCCTTTTCCGGAGATGACTTCGATGCCAACGAACTCGTAAGCGATCTTGAATCCCGCTCTGCCGAAATACTAAGTGAGATTTTTGCGGATACCGGCGGCAAAATTGTAAGCGTAGAATATGTCAATATGTTGATGAAACGACTCGGGGAAGTAGATGAAATCACTGAGCAGATGGCTGTAGATACATCATCAGTCAAAAGTAACTCTGAGAACGTGGAAGCGATACTTCCTCCACCGGTAATGATCAAACGTCGTTTTTACCGCGATCCGGTCAACAAGATGCTGGGCGGCGTATGCTCAGGCATAGCGGCATATCTAAATATTGATGTTGTATGGGTACGACTGGTATTCATTCTCCTCTGCCTGATATCTCTTTCCACCGCTTTTATCCTCTATCTGGTATTGTGGATCGTGACTCCGGATGCCAACACCACGATGCGCCAGATGCAACTTCACGGCATTCAACCTACGGTAGACAATATCGGCAAATCGGTAAACAATTTCTTCAACGGCATGACCGGAGCTTTCAGAGCTAATGCAGAAGCTTCAGGCAATAAAACAGCCCATGCCCTCATCCGTGTCTGCGCCACTCTCGGAAAGGGGTTGCTGCTTATCCTCTCTATTATATCAGCGGTGGGAATGGTGGCTTGCGTTTGCGGTATTTTCGGATGCATCACAGCCATGATAGCTACTGCATTAGGAGGGAACGGTGTGGTATCAGAACTAATGCAGGCTATCGCCATACATGATACCATTTGGGAACATCAGAATCCGATGCTGTTCTTCTCATTCGGACTGGCATCAATGATATGTGGGGGTCTTACTCTCTTCGGTATCTTCTATGCAATAATGGGGAGTCTTCGCAACCGTACTATCTCGCGACCTTGGGTGATAACATTACTGACAGCATGGACTATCTCCCTGATAGCTGTAGGTGTATGCAGGCTTATAGCCTTATTCTCGTGACAAGGGCACTAAATTGAATTTTTCTCATTACTTAACTTAATTACGGCCTTAGTTAAGGTCGGGATTGGAGGGGACGCTGAGCCATCCGCGATAGCGTTCCCCCATCTTTTTTACCTCTCGGCGCCAAAATGCATTGCCACTACCCGAAAGTAAATCTTCAGAATTTTGGGGCATGGCTACGCACCACACCTTCGCATCGATCTCAGCCTCAAGCTGTTCTGAACCCCATCCGGCATACCCTGCAAAAAAACGGATTTTCCCGTCAATCGGTTTACCTTCTCGAATGTAATTAACCATAGCCTCAGTGCTTCCTCCTACAAATAGACCGGGTAGAATCTCTATAGAACCGGGGAATTCATCGCCCAGTGTATGAAGCATAAAGAGTCGGTCGTTTTCCACAGGACCACCGATAAAGACCGGAATATCTTCGGCCGAGTCCCAAATTGGAACAAGGTCTTTAAGCGTCATAGCTGACCGCTTGTTAAGCACGAGACCAAGCTTACCCTCCGCCTTATCGGAGTCAATTATGAGCACAACGGAACGGGAGAAGTGCTCCTTCTCCAGCGGGGCAGCAATAAGTAGATCACCTGCTAAAACAGGCCGATCCGGTGAATCGCCATAGAAAAACTGTTTGGAAAGACTCTTAGCCATACTCTTTAAACAAGTTGTTAGGCAAAAAGATTAATCAGCCAAACATCAAAAATTTCTCAATTCTTCCCAATAAATCTTTAATTACTTTGAATTCCGACAGCGAATTATTAACTTTGCACTATACATAGCACTCCGTCAAGCTACGGAATATGCAAAAAAAGATACTTATGAAAGTACTCAAATTCGGAGGAACATCAGTAGGCACGGCAGACTCGCTACGCAATGTCGTAAGTATAGTAAATTCACTCACAGAGCCGGCTGTGGTGGTTGTATCAGCACTTGGCGGTCTTACCGACCGTCTTATAGCAACATCTCAACTCGCATCGCAGGGCTCTGATGCATGGTTAGCGGAATTTGAAGCTATTGAAAAGCGACATACGGATCTTATTGATGAACTGGTATCATCCGAAAAAAAACTTGAAGTATCCTCCGGTATCGGATCGATTCTTCAGCACCTAAAAAGCCTATATGCAGGAATTTCTCTAATAGGTGACGTTCCCGAAAAGACGCTTTGCTCCGTAGTGGCCTGCGGAGAGAGAATGTCGTCAATCCTTGTAGCCGGAATTATAGAGGGTGCAAGGCATTTCGATTCGCTCGAAATCGTGAAGACTGAAACCTGGATGGATAGAGAGATTATTGATCTCCCCCTCACCGAAAGCCTGATACTTAAGAAGCTTGGTGACACAGAATGTCGAGTGGCTGTGATGGGGGGATTCATTTCTACCAATTCTACTTCCGGTGATATCACTAATCTCGGACGCGGTGGTTCCGACTATACTGCTGCCATTGTCGCAGCTACCCTAAATGCCTCGGAGCTGCAGATATGGACCGATGTAGACGGGTTCATGACAGCCGACCCGAGAATTATCAAGAGTGCTTTTGTACTGAATCGTCTCAGCTTTGTGGAAAGTATGGAGCTGTGCTCATTCGGTGCAAAAGTGGTTTATCCTCCTACTATTTATCCTGTATTCCATAAAAATATTCCTATCAGGATTCTCAATACCTTCAACCCCTCTGCTCCGGGCACTACGATCTGCGAACGCACTGACACCAACCAAGAAATAAAAGGAGTATCTTCACTTCCGGCCACAGCACTTGTGAGCGTGGAGGGAGATGCAGCTTCCAATGTGGCTGTCATCAATTCCCGCATATTCAACTCACTGGCAAAGAGAGGAATATCAGTAATCCTCGTATGCGACACTCCCAGAGACTCTCACCGCATAGATTTTGTAGTGTCCATGACCGACTGTCAAAAGACTCTTGAAGCGCTACGAGACGAATTCGCACCGGAGATTTCGGAGAATGTAATCACTACAATTGAAGCCACTCAACCAGCGGCCACGATAGCCGTTGTTGGTGAGCACATACGACGAATATCAAGAATTTGCGCACGCGCTGTCAATACTCTCCAAAGAGAAGGTATTCAGGTACTCGGCCATAGCGGAGGTGCTTCCGATACAAGCATAGGTATCGTAGTAAAAAGCGAATCAATAACCGATGCTCTCAGACTGCTCCATGAAGCATTTCTCGACCGGAAATAAAGAAGAAAAGCCTTTTAAAGCGTTATAATATAGAATAATCTTTTCAATATTATGGAAATAAAAGACGCATCATACATCATCAGCAGCGCGAAGGCAAGCCAATGTCCAAAGAGCGACGTGCCGGAATACGCATTCATAGGGCGTAGCAACGTGGGAAAATCATCTTTGATAAATATGCTCACCGGTCGAAAATCTCTGGCCAAAACTTCACAAACTCCGGGTAAAACACTTCTTATCAACCACTTCTCCATCAATGGAGGGAAATGGCATATAGTCGATCTCCCGGGATACGGATTTGCAGCCCGCGGCAAAGATACGCGTAAAGGCTTTGCCAGAATCATTGAGGACTATGTGCTCAATCGGCATGAACTCACATGCCTATTTGTGCTCATAGACGTAAGACACAAACCTCAGAAGATCGATTTGGAATTTCTTGACTTCCTCGGAGAGAATAGTATACCATTTGCTATTGTCTTCACTAAAGCCGACAAACTGAGCCGTACGGCAGTAGCTGCAAATGTGGAAGCATACAAGAAAGAACTTCTCAAGAGTTGGGAAGAGCTTCCTCCGGTATTCGTCACCTCTTCAGAAAAGAAGACCGGACGCGACGATCTGCTTAACTATATAGAACGGGTAAACAAACAGTGCCACGACGAGCCGCTTGAATTACTTGATGAACCAATCCAAGACAATACAACCCCAAATATCATAAAAAATGACTAAAATAGCTTTTGCCTCAGACCATGCAGGCTTTGAACTCAAGGAAAAAATAAAAAAACTTGTAGAAGAGAAAGGTTATGAAATAAGAGACTTTGGAACCAACAGCACCGATTCCTGTGATTATCCTGATTTTGCACATCCAGCCGCACTCGCTGTAGAAGAAGGTATTTGTCAATTCGGTATTGGTATGTGTGGTTCCGGCAATGGAATGCAACTTACACTCAACAAGCACCAGTTTATCCGCGCAGCACTCTGCTGGGATGAGGAGATCGCTTCACTTGCCAAGCAACACAACAATGCCAATTTCCTCGTACTTCCGGCTCGCTTCATAACTGAAGAAAAGGCCATGGCAATAGTCGAGGCATATCTTACAGCAGAATTTGAGGGCGGTCGTCATGAACGCCGCATAGCCAAGATTCCGGCAATTAAAATCTGAGTCTCCTCCCCTTTGCGATGGAAGGAAATAATACAACATCATACCCCGTGATAATGAGCGTGGAACTCGAAGATGTGAGATTCCACGCATATCACGGAGTATTTCAAAATGAGCGAAAAATAGGTAACGACTTCACCATTAATCTTCGCTTATCCTATAGCACCATCCTCTCCGCTATAAGTGATGAATTGAACGACACGATAAGCTATGCCGATCTTTACAATATCTGCAGGAATGAGATGAAGATTCCTTCAGCACTGCTTGAAGATGTGGCAGCAAGAATAGCGCACCGTATTGTCTCCATTTACACAAACTGGCATGAACTTGAAATCCGAATTCGCAAAGATGGTACACCGGTTGCCGGAATGGCCGGAGCAGCAGCCGTAGGCTTAAAGGTCTCAAATCCAATAATACGCTAGTTATCAATCCATAAGATAATTAGCGCCAATTTTTTTTGATAAAAATTTGGAGGTTTGAGAATAAAGACTTACCTTTGCATTCGTAAACATGACTG
>CAYNNV010000056.1:0-11254 GCA_964398625.1 uncultured Sangeribacter sp.
CCATAGCGCGCATTACTTCGTCGCTGACAAAGTTTTCACTTGCTATAAGTTCGATTCCGCGACGCTGGCGGAGATGTTCGCGATCGATAATCTCAAAGATTTCGTTGTCTCTTTTCATTATGTTATGGTTTGTTTTAAGGTCTATTATATTTTCTGCAAAGATAGTTACTTTACTTCTATCTTGCAAATTATATTCCTCGATTTGACCGTTCAAATTTGGCTTTAATCGGCCTTTATTGACTCAGTAAAATATTAATTTATCCGCCGAAGTTATCGTAGTGGATAGATTCAGGTTCGACTCCGAGATTGTAGAGCATATTGTTGACGGCATTGCTCATTGGACCCGGTCCGCACATATAGTACTGAATATCTTCCGGTGCATTATGATCCTTGAGATATGTCTGGTACATTACATCATGCACGAAGCCCGGCGTATATTTTACTCCTGCGGCATCAGCAGCGGGGTCAGGACGGTCAAGTGCAAGGTGGAAGTGGAAATTGGGGAATTCCTTCTCCAGCTCCAGGAAGTCATTGAGATAAAAGACCTCGTTGAGCGCTCGTGCACCATAGAAGTAGTGCATTTCGCGGTCACGTGTATTGAGTGTCTTTGTCATCCACATGATCTGTGCACGAAGTGGTGCCATACCAGCACCGCCTCCTACCCATATCATCTCGGCCTTTGAATCGACTATGGGGTGGAAATCTCCATAAGGCCCTGACATAAGCACCTTATCGCCCGGCTTGAGTGTAAATATGTAAGAAGATGCTATACCCGGACTTACTGGCATAAATCCAACTTGTGGTTTTGGTTTGAAGGGTGGAGTGGCAATTCTGACGGTCAGCATGATTCGGTCGCCCTCTTCAGGATAATTGGCCATGGAGTACGCTCTAACCGTTTCTTCGCTGTTCTTACACTTCAAGGTAAAGAGACCGAATTTTTTCCATGAAGGGAGGTATTCTTCACCGATAAGACCCTTGTCTATATCTTTGTCATAGTCCATATCGAACTTAGGAATACGGATTTGTGCGTAGGAACCGGGTATGAAATTCATGTGTGCTCCTTCCGGAAGTTTTACAATAAACTCTTTAATGAAGGTTGCAACATTTTTGTTAGAAATTACTTCACATTCCCATTCTTTAACGTCAAGTGCCGATTCTGATACATGAAGTTTCATATCGCTCTTGACCTTAACCTGACAGCCGAGACGCCAGTGATCTTTCATCTCCTTACGTGAGAAGTGAACAGCTTCAGTTGGTAACATTTCACCGCCCCCTTCCAAAACTTGTACTTTGCATTGGCCGCAACTACCCTTGCCGCCGCAGGCTGACGAGAGGTGTATTCCATTATCGGCCAAAGTGTTGAGTAGTGATTTTCCAGCTGGAGTTTCAAAATCCTTAGTGCCGTCGTTTACGTCAATCTTCACATTGCCGGAGGCTATCAGGAAATGCTTTGCCGTGAGCAGAATGAGTACGAGCACCAGGACTATAGCAAGAAATATTAAAGCCGCAGCGCCTACTGAATTCCATTGTATTTCAGTGAGTATCATAATATTTTAGAGTTTAATGCCCAGGAATGACATAAATGCAATTCCCATAAGTCCTGTGATTATGAAGGTGATGCCTATTCCACGTAGCGGTGCAGGAATCTGCGCGTAGCTTAGACGCTCGCGAATAGCTGCAAGGCAAGTGATTGCAAGCAGCCAGCCGATTCCTGAGCCGGCACCATATACGGTGGCTGTCCAGGCGTTGGTAAATTCCCTTTGCTGCATGAAGAGTACTGCTCCGAGGATCGCGCAATTTACTGCAATGAGTGGAAGAAATATACCAAGAGAATTATATAGAGAAGGCGAGTATTTCTCTATGACCATCTCCAGAATCTGCACCAAGGCGGCAATTACTGAGATAAACATTATAAGACCGAGGAAGCTCAAGTCAGTTTCAGCATATTCCTCGCCAAGCCATGAGAGCGCGCCGGGCACGAGTATGTATTGATTGATACACCAGCATACCGGAAGCGCTATTATTAGCACAAAACTTACGGCCACGCCAAGCCCAAATGCTGTCTTTACATTTTTCGAGACTGCAAGATAAGAACACATACCGAGGAAGTATGCGAAAATCATGTTGTCTACGAATATTGAACGAATGAAAAGATTCAGGTTTTCCATTGTGTCAAATCGGATTTAATGATTGAAAAGAGGATATGAGGTTCACTCCTGCAGGTCTTTGTTTTTTGCACGATGCACCCAAATTATGCAGGCAACTGTAATCAGAGCCATTGGCGGGAGTATCATCATGCCGTTATTAACATAGCCATGGTCATAGCACCATTGAGGGATCACCTGATAGCCGAGCAATGTGCCTGAGCCGAGAAGTTCACGGAAGAAGGCTACTATTATAAGTATTATGCCATAGCCGAGACCGTTGCCAATACCGTCAAGAAAGGCAGGGAAGGGGCGGTTGTTTAGCGCGAATGCTTCAAGTCTACCCATGATGATGCAGTTAGTAATAATCAATCCGATAAATACTGATAGCTGCTTGGAGACATCGTAAGTATATGCTTTTAGCACTTGGTCAACAATTACCACCAGTGCAGCTACTACAACCAACTGCACTATAATGCGTATTGAGGTGGGGATTGTCTTTCTTAAAAGTGAGATAATGACGTTGGCAAATGCGAGTACAGCTGTCACAGAGATTGTCATTACTATGGCTGGTTCAAGTTTGGCTGTTACCGCAAGAGCACTGCAGATGCCGAGTATCTGAACTATTACAGGATTATCCTTCGACAAAGGATTAATAAAAGCCTGTTTTGCTAACTTCGATAAACTCATAGTACTTATTTTTTACTGCCTTTCTGTAGAGAAAGGAAAAAGTCATTATATGGTTCAAGAGAATTTTTAAGCATAGCTTGCACTCCTTGGGAAGTAATAGTGCCTCCGGAAATAGCATGAACGTAAGAACCGGAAGTCGGTTCCTGACCGTTTTTAACAATAGCTACTGACGTAAATTCACTGTCATGATAGATATTTTTTCCGCGAAATTGATCCTGAAATGCAGGTTTTTCGATTTCAGCGCCTAATCCGGGAGTCTCTCCTTGATGGGCGAAATATGCTCCATATATAGTATCTCCGTTATCATCAAAGGCTACATAACCCCAAATCGGCCCCCAAAGACCAGCACCATATACAGGAATGATATATTTAGTGCCGTCAGCAGTTGAGCATTCATATACCGGGAGAAGTCTCTTTGCCGGAGTTTTCTTCACTTCCTCCGCCATATTAATTGAGAAAGGATCCGGTGCATTTTCCACTTTTTCGCCCTTGACATTGACAACAAAACTTTTCTTAATATGGAAGCTATATAGCTCTCCAATGCTTTGATTTTCGGAAGGTGTGATTCTTGCGGCTGCAAGAATCTGGCGCTTAGTGTCGTTGGCAATGTTCTCATCTTGGGCAGGTTTAAGAGCCTGATATACAAGTGAAAGAGCCACACCTACGATGAGTACGAGAGCTATGGAATAGATAATAGTATATGTATTACTTTGTCTGTTCATAATATCCTCCTTTTTCTTAGGCATTGATTCGCCGCATCCTTTTGCGTATGTTGAAATTCACAACACACCAATCTATCAACGAAGCAAAGCAATTCATAAGAAGCACTGCAAGCATTGCGCCCTCGGGGTAACCGGTGTTGTAGCACCGGATGAGAATTGCGATTACTCCGATTAAGAAACCATAGATTATTTTTCCTGTGTTTGTTCTGCAGGCTGTAACCGGGTCAGTGGCCATAAACACTACGGCAAAAGCAAAGCCTCCGAGACAAAGCTGGTCAGCAATAGTCAAATAGGTTACAGGATAGAGAGGCGATGCGAAATGATGAGCGATAAAGGCCATCAGTACGCCTCCGCACACAGCCGAAAGTATGATTCGCAGGCTTGCGATACCGGTGAAAAGAAGAATTACGGCACCGATCAGAATACAAAATGTCGATGTTTCACCCCATGAGCCGGGAATAGTTCCCCAGAAAAAGTTGGAAAGAGAGAGAGGATCGCCTGCTGCATTTACTATTGTTGCCGCAGTATCACCGGTTGACGATGCCATCTGTCCAAGAGGAGTAGCTCCCGTGAATCCGTCAATAGCGCGATCACCTCCAAGTCGAATAAATACGTTGTCGCCACTCATCTTGGCCGGATATGCAAAAAAGAGGAAAGCGCGAGTCACCAGTGCTACATTAAGGAAGTTGTAGCCGGTGCCACCAAAAACTTCTTTTGCAAATATCACGGCAAAGGCAGTGGCTACCGCTATCATCCAGCAGGGAGTGTCAATCGGGCATATCATAGGAATAAGTATGCCGGATACGAGAAATCCTTCCTGAATCTCGTGTCCTCTAATCTGAGCAATGATAAATTCTATACCGAGTCCAACTACGTAGGCGGTGATAATCTGCGGCAGAGCTGCGATTAGTCCGTATAGGAAAAGGCCAATGATATTATTTGTAGGCATCCCTGTGGCAAGAGCGTGCTGATACCCTATGTTCCACATTCCAAAGAGGCAGCATGGCATTAGTGCCAAAACCACCATTATCATGGTGCGCTTGGAGTCATTGGAATCATGAATGTGCACTCCGCTTGATGAAGTCTCGTTGGGAGTATAGAGGAAGGTATAGAAGCCGTCGAATACGGAGTGAAGCTTCTCAAATTTACCTCCTTTCTCAAAATGAGGCTTTATTTTGTCTAAATTCTTTTTTAGAGAGCTCATGGTTGTAGTATAATAAATATTATTGCAGCTCTTTGCGTAGCTTCTTTAGTCCGTCGCTAACAATTTGCTGTAGAGGAAGTTTAGATGTGTCAACAAATTCAGCAAGGGCAAAATCTTCAGGTGCCACTTCGTAGATTCCGAGTTGTTCCATCCGATCTATGTCATTGGCAATGATGGCCTTGATGAGGTATTCGGGATAAATATCAAGAGGAAAAACCTTGTCATACTCGCCGCTTACGATCATGGCCCGGTGTCCACCCTTAATGCGTGAGTCAAAATGGAATGGTTTGCTAAGGCCGCGAAGAAATGCGGGGAACGACCGCTTTACGCTATATTTGGCCGGATTAATTGAAGCCCAACCCATAAATTCATCTCGAGTATCACCTTCGAGAATCACTGTAATCTGTCTGTAGGGGAAGCGAAGGAATCCGGATTGCGGGTCAACGCGAGTACCGGTAAGCACATTTCCGCTGATGTATCGAAGATGAGAGTCGGTAGCCGGAGTAAATAGCTTAATTATATCAGCTATAGATGCGCCTACAATAGTGTTGACATAGTGTGGATTTGAAAGGCCATCGCCTGTAACGGCCACTTTCACAGCAGGATCAACAGTCCCCGAGGAGAGAAATCTGCCAATAGTTACTATAGCAGAAGCATCGGCTGTCCAAACTGTTTCTCCTTTGTTGACCGGATTAATGGCTGCAATCTGCGTTCCAACGTTGCCTGCAGGATGCGGCCCTTCAAATTCTATCGTTTCTGCTATCTTGCTTGATATGCCTGAACCGAAACCAATGGAGAGATATACTTTCCCATCAGTAAGTTTTGAGAGTGCCTCAATGCCGAGTTCAAGAAAATTTTGTTCAGCGGGATTCATCATTTCGGGGGCAAGAGGCGCTGAGTCAAAGCCTGTAATGAAGATGTCGCGTGGTTTAATCGTGGGATCGGGGATGATATCGTATGGACGCTGGCGGAGCAATGACCACATACCGGAATGGCATAAAACGGAAATAATACCTTCGGAATCAGATGGTATCGTCATTTTAATCGCCCGGTCTTTGTTTTCTTTAGAAGTAGCCACAACGACAGCTTCTATATGTCGCCGCTGACCGCGACGTATTTCTTTGACTGTACCCGCAGCAGGCGATACTAAAGTGATATTTTCATTCTCCTTAGCATGCATCAATGGGCTTCCGATGCTTACGGTGTCACCCGGCTTCACGTCAGCCTTCCAGATGTACCCGGGAAAATCGTCGGGTACGATAGCGGCTTCTGCCGGGTAGATATTTTCAATGATTTCTGTGTCGGCTTTGCCGTAAAGGGGAATATCAAGTCCCTTTTTAATCTTTATGATTTCAGCCATTTATCTTGAAAACATTATTGATTTGCAAGAGGATTCAGGGTCACAATAATTGACACAAAATTACAACAAAACAGGCATTCGCGCAAGCGAATGCCTGAAAATATTAATTTAATATTTATGAGTTGACCTTATGTTATTATTTGAGAGCACTGACAGCTTTCTGAATATTGGCATCATTAGGAGCATATTTGAGCGCGATATTATAAAATTCGCGAGCCTTGGTCTTGTCTCCCTGCTTTGCATAATAGCTTCCAAGGTACTGTGCCATTACGGCTGCATCGGCTGCATATCTCTGAGCATTGGCCTGATCTGCTTCAATCTTATTGAGAGCTTTAGTATAAGAATCCACAGCGCAGGAGCCTACATTGGCATCAGCTGCACGCTGAATAGCTACATCACCGATCACTTTGTCTCCCTTGTAGAAGGTAGGCAGTTTTTCATTAGTGAGATTGGCATATTTCAGTGCACGGTCAAAATATTTATTGGCGGCTTCCTTATTGTCCTTAGAAGCGTAGCCTCCGTAGAAGCTGTAAGTTGCCATAGTCGAGAAGTCATTTCCTGAAGGCTCTTCGCTCTTTTCGATATATGCCTCAAGAGCGTCGGAAGCCATGGGGTAATTCTGCGCAGCCCAATAGATGGCAGCAAGTTCCTTGTTAAATTGATTGTAGGTAGGAAGCTCTGCAATACCCTCTTTTAGCACGGCAATTGCTTCGTCATATCGGCCGGCACGCTTCATCTCATCGGCAATGAGTGAGTAGTCAATAGGAGCAAGCAGATTATTCTTCTTGTCGAGATTGTGGGTGGCAAGGAGGCTTTCTGCAAGTGCAAGTGTCTGGTCACTCATTTCAGGAAGCTGGGCAGCGTTCATGAACTGGAAGCGCTGTGCAGTGAAGTTCTTAGGGTTCTGGCTCAGAAGGCGTGATGCAAAATCATAGCCTTCTTTGTATTTGCCGCCGTAGAAAAGAAGGAACGCATATCTATCTTCATCCTGAGTGAAGTGATTGGGATTCTTCACATATTTGCCGTACATATCAGCAGCTTCGTTAAACATCTGAAGGTCATAGTAGCGCTCTGCAAGCTCTTTCTGACCAATAGCTGCATTGGGATTTACAGAAAGAAGCTGCTGGAGAAGTTTGATACCGTACTGTGGATTTACCTGAGCATACATATCAGAACCTTTCACATACCCTTCAACTGCAGAGGGGTCAAAAGTAGTGGCCATCTCGTAGCGTCCGGCAGCACTGCCCCAATCCCGTTGATCAGCAAACATATCACCCTCAAGCATATATATAGAAGGGTCGTTCATATTAATTTTGCGTGCTTTATCTATGCGCTTAGTCACTTCCTTGGCATAAAGAGTGGAATTCGCGCGATAGTAAGCATCGGCAATAGCTACTTGTACAGCAGCATCCTTTTTCCCTTTTGATTCAGCCATCTTAAATTCCTTCTCAGCAGCCTTGGTGTCGTTATCTTTGAGAGCAAGCGCACCGAGTCCAACGTAGTTAAAGGCATAGTTCGGATTATCAGCGATACCCTTCTCAAAGTAATCTTTGGCAGTCTGATACTTCTTGCTGTAAAGGTCGAGCATACCGAGATAGTAGTATGAAGCGGCCTTATCGGTAGAAGGATTGTTGAGATTTCTGTCAAGAAGAGTCTTGGCATTACCGTAGCGGTCGGCCTTATAGTACTGGATGCCGTCCTTGTATCCTTGAGCCATTACGCTCATTGATGCACCGGCAAGCAAAGCAGTGAGGATGAATTTGTTGAATTTCATATCGTTATGAGTTTTAGGATTGTATTATGCGGGTAAAGCTCGCGGCCGGAGCTGTGAGCTTATTTTTTAGATAACGTAAAGTGGATATGGTTTAGTGAGCGAATCAAAAAAAAATATCTGATTAGCCCACATATTTTACTATTTCAGCTGCACAACTCGTGAGTGGAGATGATAGGGCATGATTCCGGAGAGGGAAATTATTTTCTGCCCTATGAATCCGGTGACGAAAGTATAGAAAGAATGCATCACTGTGGACGGAGAGCCGCATGATAGCATGTAAACCTTTCTGAATAATGGATATTCGCCTGAATTAATGTATACCTGATAGGGGAGGAAGCCAACAGGATTGTTGTCTTCACGCACTTTAAGAATACGCACTTCGGTAGTAAGCTGCGGAGCTACAGTGTCTGATTCGTTCTTAAGGTCATCAAGTTTCTTGTCAAGAGGTACTTTCTTGGCTGCCTGAAGGTTATCACCAAGCCAACTAACTGAGATTACACCAATAGCATTAGGGTCTTTCTTTACTACATCAAAAACCTGTGCATTGGATTTCTGAGCATATGCATTTGGATTGTCTGAAATTCTTTTCCCGTTAAGGAATTTTTCTCTAAGATAGCTCACCGTTGAGCTGCCTGCATCATCGAAAACTATTTTTATCTGAGTAGTATCTTTTCCGGCAAGCTGGCTCCAACGGGTGATCTTTCCTTCCAGAATTTCCTTAATGTCCGACATTGAGAGCAGAGTGACTGGATTGTCCTTATTAACAATCATCGCAACGGCATCAACCGCTATGCAGTTAGTGCGCACCACGCGTTTATGCTTCTTCTTTATGTCGCGTATCTGATCCTTGGTAAGTTCTCGTGTTGTGATAGCAGCCAAAGTCTTTCCCTCCATAAGAGAATCTATGGCAGCCTGTTCGCTCACGTAGAATGGAATGATTGAAGAATTAGGATATTGATATTCAAATACCTGAATTTCTTCTTCCAGAATATTTTTAAAGCCCTCATCGCAGCAGATTGTAGCACTTCCTTCGGCATATTCGCCGCGTTTTACTTGACCACAACTGCTTACTCCCAGAGCCACCAGCGCTGAGAGTAAACATATTTTAGCAGATTTAAATAGCATATTTTAGCAGATTTAAATAGCATATTTCACCTTATTTATTACTTATTTCATTCTATTGAAGCTATCAGCCTCTTCCGGTAAGATAGATATATCCGCGCCAAATTCCGCAAAGCACCAGAAGCACTCCAATCACAATACTTACAGTAGAATTGATCATAAAGAAATTGCAAAAAAAGAGTACTGAGATAGCAAAATAGAGAATCACCATGATTATTCCAAAGAGTTTGCTTTTCATGTTGCCGTTCATAACTTTGATATTTTTGAAATTTATAATTTTTATTGTTCGGACTGTCTTTGCATAATAGTGATATTATAATTAATCCCGACTATTTCCGGCAAAGTCAGTGTGGAAGTCATTATAATAATTTAACAAATAATCACCCTCAATGTTCATTGATTCTGCTCGAATAGTCTTCGTGGGGTTGAAGGCGTGAAGAAGCAGCAACTTGCTAAACAAAAGCTCCGGCATATTAAGCCGATTTTACTATAAAATATGACCGGCAATTATTATTTCAAAATAGCGTTGCCTGCGCCTGACATCTGAGATGCCTCGTTGCCGATTAGAATTTTCTTCCCGAATCCAAATGTGTAGGTGGCTCCAACAGATATAAAGCAGTGATTGTAAGTATTGAATTTGCTTTGTACAAAGTCATAATTTTTACTTTTCAAAACAGTATTATCGCCTCGCCAATTCCATCTGAACGGATTGGCAACCTGTGCCTGAAAACTCCACGATGAATTGCCCCAACCTACTATAGCCTTATATACGTCCTTACTGCTGACCCATGTTCCTTTAACAAAACCGTCGGCAGAGGCTGTATTTGATTGGTATTGCACACCGAAATGCCACTGATTAAGATAATAGAATGCTTGGAGTGACCAATATATATGTGATTTGGTCCAGTCGTATGGTTCGCCGTTTTTAGCAATGAGGTGCGCGAGCTGACCGCTTATTTGAAGATTTCCGTTAAGAAGTCGCGCGCTGCCATTCACACCATAACTGCATTGAAAAAAATTGCTTAGAGGTTGCTGAACGGTGCGAAGCACTCCTTCTGCCGATGCCTCATATACGTAGCCGTATCGATTGGTAGCAACAAATCCCCACCCAAAGACTGAGAAGCTGAATTTGTTGTTAGGTAACCATAGGTAGCTCCCTTCAAAGGAATAAGATTTGTAAGGAGTAAGATTAGGATTGCCTGTATAGCTCATCAATGGATTAGACTGTATGATAGCTGAACTACGGTAAAACAATGATGGTAATGCGTTCATCATATAAAACTCTGCATTGAGGGAGTTTTTGTTATTGAATGCGTATTGTAATGACAACTCTGCCCAAGGAGAAGTGCTTTTCTCAGTAGTCTCGCCCATATTTGAACGGTCGTAAGTAAGTCCTACACCAACCATTCCGTAGAATTTATCGTTATAAAAACTATATGAAATACCGGGCCCAATACGAAAAGTCGTCATTCTTTCAATAGACGAGGTTGTTCCGCTGTAATGAGTACGGCTATTTGTGTAATTGCTTTGAACTGAAACCGTGAGGTCGCCCCATTCACCGAAGTCATGTTGAAAACGTAAGTTGCCGCTTGCATTGTGCGAATTGTCGGAAGCCGAATTCATATACTCGCCTGATGCTGCCTCAAAATATCTGCTGTTTTGTTTGGAGTGTGCGTAAGAGTAGTAAGGAGCAAAATTTAAGGAGTTCCCGTGCGGAAATATAAAATTCCAGTATCCATTATATGTAATATAGTTCTTTCGATGATACCCATCACTGATGAAGTCTGACTGAGGAAAATCATCAGGTGAAAAATAGACTGAACCGGAGGTATAATCTTTTGGAGAATTATCGAAATTCGCACCTATTGAATTGCTAATTGAAATTTTATCGGTATTAAATAGAGCCTTAAAGGTTGGCCAAAAATACCATCTGCGTGATTCGGCATCTTCAGTGATTGAATAGCGTTCAAACTGTTTGATAGTACCATCCGGCTGCGGAAGTCGATATGTCTCAACCATATTGTTGTAATCATGGCTTCCGTTGCTATAATATCCGCCGAGTCCGATATCGTATGTTATTTTTTTATACTGAAGTTTGGAATATATATTTAACTGCCCGGAATTAGCTATAAAGAGTTCATTAGCATACGCTTTGACATAACCGCCATATTCATATTTCTGCATTATGAAATTAATGACGTGAGCTCGTCCTTGAAAGCGCGGGTCCTTAGGGTAATT
>CAYNNV010000057.1:0-11202 GCA_964398625.1 uncultured Sangeribacter sp.
GCCAGAGCCTCAAGAAGCGGGACGAGCAGCAGATACAGACTCTCACGCTTTTTTTTGTATACCTATACGTCTGAATCCGGTGAGTCTATAGGACATGATAGACTATCATGAAGCAAAACAAAAAGGAAGAACTCCAATCGCGTCGCGAGTTCTTCAAAAAAGCTGCTAAAACAGCACTCCCAATCCTCGGAGCAATTGCCTTGTCGCACATGCCAATGATTGCATCAGCTGCTGAGTCATCATCATCTTGTTCGGGTTGTAACAATAGATGTATGAACTTCTGTACAACTACTTGCCATGGCAACTGTAAAAGACATTGTGCCGATAATTGTAGTAATAACTGCCGAGGTACATGTTCGAGCTCTTGCGGACGCGGAAACAGGTATTAATCTAAATTACCTTAATGAGCACTTTAAGTTTGGCTTGTAGTGCTCATTAAGGTTCTTGAAACTAAAAATGAAAATACGTAAAATAGATAAAGGCTGGAAAGCAGGCGAATCAAAAAATATCACATTTATCGTTACAAAAGACTGCCAACTTGCATGTAAGTATTGTTATCTTGTAGGCAAAAACGAAAATGAACGAATGTCTTGGGATGTCGCCAAAAAAGCCATTGATTATATTTTAGACAATGTTGATACTTTCAACGAAGAGTCTGTGATATGGGATTTCATTGGTGGGGAACCTTTCTTAGAAATTGACCTAATAGACAAAATCTGCGACTACATTAAGATTGAACTTTTTAGACGTAATCATCATTGGTTTAATTCATACCGTTTTAGCTTCTCCACAAATGGTATAAACTATGACAACGATAAAGTTCAGAAATTCGTAAATAAAAATCTTGATCATCTTTCAATCGGAATAACAATTGACGGGACAAAGAAGAAACATGATATAAATCGAATTTGGAAAGGAGATGGGCCTGAAAAAGGAAGCTACGAAGATGTGGTACGAAATATTCCTCTTTGGTTATCTCAATTCCCTGAAGGAGGCACAAAAGTCACTATAAGTAGTCCAGATATACCCTATATATGTGAAAGTGTTATGCATCTATATTCTTTGGGAATTCATGAAGTCAATATTAACGTTGTCTTTGAGGATGTTTGGAATGATGGCGATGATGAACTTTTTGAGGAACAACTTCTTTCACTTGCCGATAGAATTATAGATGGAGACTATTATATGAAGTATGCTTGTTCATTCTTCAACGAGCATATAGGCAAACCACTTTTGCCTGTATACGATAATGGCAATTGGTGTGGTGCCGGAAAAATGTTAGCTATAGACGCACAAGGTAATTTTTACCCGTGCACACGTTTTGCTGCATATTCTTTAAGAAATAAGAAGCCTATCATTATCGGAAATGTAGAAGAAGGCGTAAAACAAAATTTGGTCCGTCCTTTTCTGGCCCTTGATAGACGTACGCAGTCTAGATCTGAGTGTTTTGACTGTGAAGTTGCCAATGGATGCGGTTGGTGTCAAGGGGAGAACTATGATGCTGCTGATACTGATACTATTTATCAACGCTCTACTGCTATCTGCAAGATGCATAAAGCCCGCGTGAGAGCCAACAATTATTATTGGAATAAACTTTTCAGAAAGTTGGAGCTGGAAGGAAAACGAGAAGAATATAACGCTACGCATAAACAACCCTCTGAAAAATCGTGCTGATATGTTGAAATATTTGATTATTCCACTTTCCCGCAATGCTGTTTCATTCTGCCACTATCAAAGAGGTAACGGAGATGATCGGCTGATAGATAAAGATATTCTCAACAGCGGGATCTTTTGGGCTATGAAGGAGAATCTGAATGTGCAGTTCCTTTATCCCGATTCTATTCTGCCTGAAGAATATAAGGAGATCATAGATACGATTGATCACGCTTCAATTGTAGGTTCTCAATGTGAGGATAATTTACTCAAAGACGAGGCTGAGGTAATTGTTTTTGATTCTTTCAGTGATACTGAGAATTTCAAATTCCAAAAGGATAAAAGCTATGTTATCCGCACTGATAAAGAAAGTTTCTTTGATAGCATTCAGAATATAAAGTCGTTAGTAAAAACAGTTGACCGGCTTGTAGTTGTCATTACGGAACTTCAGAATTTTACGGAATCAGACTTCAAGAGATATAGTGAAATTCTTGACAGTTTAATTCCTGAAATTGTAGCTGAATATACAAACAATCACCTTGTTCATTTCAATCTTTTAACCGATAGATTGTGGCTTGACGATATGAATAACTGCAATGCCGGAGATGAAAGTATTACACTTGCTCCCGACGGGAAATTCTATGTTTGCCCTGCGTTCTATCTTGACGGAAGCTATTCTGTCGGCGATATCAAGAATGGACTTGACATAAAGAATCCGCAGCTTTATCGTCTTGATCATGCGCCAATTTGCCGAAATTGTGATGCCTTTCAGTGTAAGCGTTGTATATGGCTGAATCGTAAAACAACTCTCGAAGTAAATACACCTTCTCACGAACAGTGTGTCATTTCTCACATAGAGCGCAATGCCTCTAAGAAACTTCTCGAAGAGATCCGGAAGATTGGAGATTTCCTCCCCGATAAGGAGATTAAAGAGATTGATTATCTTGACCCTTTCGACAAAATCAAAGGTTAAAATAATCCTATATTATATTAAATATTAAAACTTGATTAATCTGAATTTAAATTGTTTAAAATGAAAACATTATCCTATATAATTGTAAGCTTAATCTTTATGTTTACTGTTAATTGTAATGCACAATCTTCAATTGGCTCTTTCTATGGAATGAAATTAGGAGATACGAAAGAATCAGTTGTCAATGGTGTACGTTCTCAAGGTAAAACGGGAGTTTGGAAAACAAGTAAAAACGGAAATCCTTACTATTTAGTTACAAATCCTAAATTGGGTTCGTGTACATTTAAAGAAGCTACGTTTTCTATGAATAACGGTAAACTTTCAAGTGCATGTTTTATTTCATACACAGGAGGAGCTATGAGCACAATTGATTTGCCAGGCATACCAAGTGGATACCCAGGTTTCCTTAGAACAGCAGAAAATTATGAGAATATTTTCCAGACAATGAAAAACGATTTTATATATAAATATGGACGACCAGTTATAAATTCTGATGAAAAATGCGTTTGGCGGTCAGGAAAAAATGAAATATTGTTAGGATACGAGCTAATTGATGAAGAAACGGCTTACTCCGGGAGGAATGTCTTTGTAAAAGTATACGTGCAATATCAGATTATTAATTCATCAAATTCTAACTATTAATATTCAGAAATTAGTTTTTAAGTATTATAATTAGTGTAGTTAGAAACATGAAAGTGATAAAAATAATATATTTAGTTTTTATATTATGTGTTGTGGGTATTATTTCCTGCGGTAAAGATGAACCATCATCTTCATCTTCCTCATCAAGTTCCACTTCAAAGCAGACAATAACGTCTCCCTCATTTGACAAATTTCTGACAACCTCTACAACTTCCGGATTTTCAATTAGGACTCGTTTTAAAACAGGTGGGGATAAAGAAGATAATTTAAGTGCAACAGTGTACTGGAAATCGTACTCAACAAAACCATCAAAAAAACCGTCTAAAAGCGATCTTACAAAAGTAGAAACAATGCGCCAATATGGTTCTGCAACGTATTATAAAACCGGGCCTAAAAAGGGTATGACAGAATCTATTGTTTTTGATAAATCTCACACGGGATATAATGGTGGAACTTACATATATTATTATGTAAAATGCACCAATAGCAAAGGATCTGCAAGTTCATCAATTGATTATACTATAGTAAAAAGATGAACTATTCTCGCAGAGATTTTTTCAAGAAATCAGTGGCAACTATATTGCCGATGATTGCATTATCGTTTATATCTCCAATTTTTTCTCTTGCATCAGGTAAGTCAAGGAAATTAGAAAGTAATAGTTGTAATTATAATTGCAATATTAGCTGCCATGGAACCCATAAAGGTATGTGTTCAACTTGTAGTTATCAATGTAGAGGAGGTTGTAGAGAAACTTGTACCGGTACATGCTGTACTACTTGTCGCAATAGTTGCGACGGGAGTTCTAAAAGCAAAATCAAACTTGATTCGCTTGTAAAAGATACAATTAAATATATCAAATAATGAAAAAAGTAATTAGTCAAGTTACGCCCGAGGAGCGTGACGAAATACAGGCACTTTTTGAACGCCGCAACGGTCTAAATGAATTAGCACAAATCTTAACAGCTGAGAATACTGAATTGTATGAACGGCTCATTAAGGATATGGGCGAAACCGGAACTAAATTCCAGAACTGGTGGAACAGAATGTCCCAAAAGTATAATTGGGAGAGTGAAGAACATGGCCACTGGGAGATAGATTTTAATACTTGCGACATACTCCTTGTTACTGAGGATTAAAACTCTTAAATCTATGATTTTAGCTTTTATAGGAACCACTGAACTTCTACTGATAGGAGGGCTTGCCCTTCTATTGGTAGGAGGCAAAAAACTCCCTGAAATGATGCGCGGACTTGGAAAAGGGGTTCGCGAATTTAAAGAGGGTATGGCGGAAATTACCGATCCGGAGGTGAAGCCGGAGAAAGAAATTGTTGAAAACAAGGAAGTATCTGAACAAGAGGAAGTTCAAAATACAAAAGAAAGTCAAGAATAATCTATGTCTTCTGACAATGGAATGATGACTTTTGGAGGGCATCTTGAAGTCCTCCGAAAGATAATTATTCGCGTAGCCATAGTTACGCTCGTCTTCACGTGCATCATTTTCTTTTTTAAAGATTTCACATTCCGTCTTCTGCTTGCTCCGAGTGAATGGGACTTTATAACCTATCGTGAGATTGAAAAATTCTGTCGTATCTTTGATCCTCAGTTTCACTTTGAGAAATTTTCTGTTGACCTTATAGCCACCGATCTGTCGAGTCAGTTTATGACTCACATTTCTACTTCGATCTATCTCGGGTTGCTGTGTGCATCTCCTTTGATACTCTATGAGCTTTTTCGCTTTGTCTCACCGGCTCTGCTTGAGGATGAGAAAAAGTATTCAACTCAAATAGTGATTACTATTTATCTCCTGTTTGTTATAGGAGTGCTTATGAGTTACTATGTACTTTTCCCAATATCATTTCGGTTTTTAGGTACTTATTCCGTTGCACAACAGATTCACAGCACGATTACTCTGGATAGTTATATCTCTACATTCGTGACGCTGACACTGCTTATGGGATTGGTATTCCAATTGCCGGTAATTGCCTTTATCTTGGGGAAAATGGGGCTTGTGCGCTCCGATTACCTAATTAAGTACCGCAGATACGCATTCCTCACGATTTGCCTGATAGCCGCGATCATTACTCCGCCTGATATTATGACTCTGATACTCGTAGCAATACCGCTCTATCTATTGTACGAAGTCAGTATCCATGTGGTTAGAAAATGGGAAGTTCGAGAGAATTTATTAGATGTTGATATTAATGAGAACATAGATTCGAATAATGCTGACACTTTTGTTTAACGCAATCTATTAGATCTATGAAAACAATATTATATGTAGTATTTTTCAGTGCATTACTTATATTATCTCTTTTGTCATCTTATGCTGCTCGTCCTATTCAGTTTGAAGGAAAATATATAGGAGAGAAAATGTGGAACACACGAAGAACCGTTTCTTTTAGAGGTTCAGTATATTTGGTAATTAACGATTCAACGGCAATTGTAAGCTATCCTTCTTCTGAAAGAGTTGATACTTTCATTTACCTAAATAACTTCAACAATGGCTATAGATATACAAGGAGGCAGAACAAATTCCGGTACGAACATTTAATACTCTCTAAAGATTCAACAAAGCTGCAGATTGGAGAACCGATGGAGCAGAACTTCTTTTATAAGTTAATCAATAAATACTAATATTGAAATTATGAATATTAAAATAATCATATTGTTAGGGTTAATATTCTTTTCTGCCATAATTTCACCGTCAAGTGCACAAGATCATTACAGCAACCCCGAAATAATTCCATGTTACAAATGCAAAGGAATGGGAACAATCAAATGCAAAAAATGCAAAGGTAATGGCTATAAACAAAAGAAAGGCGAAAGATTAGACTGTTCTAATTGTAATGGAGAGGGTGTTATAAACTGCGGGGAATGTATTGGGAAAGGTGCATTAAATGTCTGTTTTTGCTTAAGTTGTAACGGTAATGGCTCACAAAAATGTAAGACTTGTAATGGAACAGGTCATTATGGTCATGAAACAATAAAAATTCCGTGTCCCAAGTGTAGGGGTAATAAAGAATACCAATGCCCTAATTGCAAAGGTGATCCTAAAGGCCCTTTAAAATGCACAAAGTGTAATAATTCCGGAAAACTTAAATGCAATAAATGTGACAAAAATGGGAATATAGTAAAATCACAAAAGAAAATATGTCCATATTGTCAAGGATCTAAGCGTGAACCATGTCATTTATGTAACGGACGCGGAAAAATTATTTATTATATTAAGGATTAACGGTTCTTTTAATATAAAATTACCTCACATAACCTTCCGGAATTTAAAGACTCTAATACTCTTAGCAGTTCCGCTTATCAACTTTACAAATAAGATAATGGTGATTTCTAAAGTTGAACAAACAGAAGATATTTAATCCTCCAAGGATCGACAGATATCGGTGATAAGTTCCGAGCAGGGACGAGTGGCATCAAGCCAATGGATAGATCCATCGCGGCGAAGCCACGTCAGTTGTTTCTTTGCATAGACTCGCGTGTTTTTCTTAATTCTCTCTATAGCTTCAGTGCGCCCCATTTTTCCTTCAAAATACTGAAACATCTCTTTGAGTCCTACGGTATTAAGTGAATTTAGCGTGCGTTTTGGCAACAGGTATCTCGCCTCTTCTTCCAAGCCGTTGGCCACCATAGCGTCAACTCTCCGGTTGATACGCTCAAATAGCCAGGGTCGTTCACCTGTAAGCGCGAATTTCAGAATACGGAAAGGACGCGTCACACGCTTCTTTACTAACAGTTGCGACGCCGGACACCCGGCTGCCAAACTTATCTCAAGCGCATGAATCACCCGGCGCATATTAAGAGGATCGACACGCTGTGACGACACCGAATCTACACGGCGCAATTCCTCCCTCACCCATTCATCTCCAAGGAGTTCATGTCGTTCTCGTAGTTGTCGGCGTAGCTCTTCGGGTATTGTGGGCAGATCGTCAATTCCATTGCAGAGAGCATCAACATACATCATTGAGCCTCCACAGACTATAGCCGTATCAGCATATTGGAAGATTTTTTCAAGTATTCTGAGTGCATCCTGCTCAAATAGAGAAGCTGAATATCGGGTCTCAAGTTCGAGAACTTCCAAAAGATGATGAGGCACTCCCTTGCGTTCCTGCAATGGCGTAGCGGCTGTTACGATTGGCATTCCCTTATATATCTGCCGTGAATCTGCCGATATTATCTCAGTGCCGAGTCTAAGTGCTAACTCAATGGCAAGGGCCGACTTGCCTGATGCAGTCGGCCCCTCTATTACTATGAGCGTCTTAAGCGACATCTAATTACTTCTCTGCTACTATACGGCAGATGTTTACAATCACGTCTACAGCCTTTTCCATTGATGGAATGGGCACGAATTCATAACGACCATGGAAATTAAGGCCGCCGGCAAAGATATTAGGACAGGGCAGTCCCTTGAATGACAGCTGAGCACCATCTGTACCGCCGCGAATAGGCTGCACTTTGGGCGTAACGCCGGCATCCTTCATGGCTTGCTCTGCTATTTCAATTATATGCATCACCGGCTCAATCTTCTCACGCATATTGTAATAAGAATCGTTAATTTCGGCGGTGCAGCATCCGGGGAATTCGTTGTTGGTCTTGCGCACAAGATGCTCTATCTCTTTCTTACGGCGCTCAAAGCGGTCGCGATCATGGTCGCGGATTATGTAAGTGAGAGTAGTCTGCTCCACGCTTCCCTCAATCCCTACAAGGTGATAGAATCCCTCATACCCCTCTGTATGTTCGGGTGTTTCCCATCGGGGTAGCATCATGATAAACTGATTGGCTATCCGAATAGAATTTATCATCTTATGCTTTGCATAACCGGGATGAACGTTGCGACCCTTTATTGTGATGCGAGCAGAAGCTGCATTGAAGTTTTCAAACTCCATTTCGCCAATTGCACCGCCATCCATGGTATAAGCCCAGTCGCAGCCAAAAAGATTGACGTCAAATTTGTGCGCACCCTTGCCAATCTCTTCGTCGGGATTGAATGCTATACGGATCTTTCCGTGCTTGATTTCGGGATGTTGTTGCAAATACTCCACTGCAGTCATAATTTCTGCAATACCGGCCTTATCATCAGCACCAAGTAGGGTAGTGCCGTCAGTTGTGATTAAATCCTGCCCAAGGTAGTCAAGGAGTTCAGGGAACTCCTGCGGATTAAGCTCTACGCCTTCCTCCTTATTGAGCACAATAGTCTTACCGTCATAATTCTTAACGATCCGAGGATTCACGTGGCGACCGCTCATATCGGGGCTCGTATCAAGATGAGCTATAAATCCTATTGTGGGCACTTCTTTATCAGTATTGGCAGGAAGAGTGGCCATAAGATATCCGTTATCGTCAAGGCTGATTTCGGTCAGTCCCATCTTCTCAACCTGATCTTTCAGGAAGCGGGCAAACTCCATCTGGCCCGGAGTAGAGGGAGTCATATTGGTAAGTTCATCACTCTGGGTGTCAAACTTTACGTATTCAATAAATCTGTCTACTATATTCATGATCTATGCAGTTATGATTAATGTGCAATATTATTTAGCGTAATGATCGCTCTTTGCAATCGCGAAGTTACAAAATTTTTCCGAATGAGGCTGCCATGAATTTGATTTTTTGCTAACTTCGCGTAACAATTGCAAATATTGAGTATCCATGAAATTCCCGAAAATCAAAATAGTCACCCAAATCATTGCATTGCTTGCCGTTGCCTTCGCTTCAGCCGGCTGCCTCTCAAATTCTCGTACCAATGCTCTCTTTACAGCAGAAAAGGCCTCTGCAAAAGAAGTGGAGAGTAATGATCTTCTCAAAGTAAAAACCGCTGATAATGTGCCCTCACAGATAAAAGAATATACCGGATTTACTCTCAGCTTCAATGAAGAAAATCGCACTCCTAACTGGGTGGCGTGGGAACTGCTTGACAGCGAAACCGAAGGTCCTGTCACCCGATCAAACAAGTTTTGGTACGACTGGGAAATAAAAGGTTGCCCTCGCAAAGATGAATATAAGCACTCCGGCTATTCAAGAGGACATCTCTGCCCGGCTGCAGATATGAAGTGGAGTGAAGATGCTATGAATGACTGTTTCTCTATGGCAAACATGGCTCCACAGCTTGCCTCGCTCAACTCCGGGGCATGGAATAAACTTGAAGACAAAGAGAGAAAATGGGCAAAAAAATTCGGCAAAGTAGTGATAATAGCCGGCCCCATATATGAGTCAGCTGATAAGAAAACGATTGGTGACGGCATACGAGTGCCATCAGCATTCTACAAAATATTTCTAACCGATTCTGATGGCGAAATAGAAACAATAGGGTTCGTTTATCCAAATCAGAAGACTCCCGGAAAAATGATTGACTACGCCCTGACAGTCAGAGAAATAGAAAGAATAACAGGACTTGACTTCTTCTATACTTTACCGCAAGAGGTACAAGACAAAATGGAAAACAACTACAACTCACGACTCTGGATCGATAATTAAATTATCTTGTAAAGGCTATGAATAATGATACAATAATAGCTATTTGTACTCCTCCGGGCACAGGAGCCATTGCTCTAATCAGAATAAGCGGCCCGAAAGCAGTAGAAATCGCCGGTAATTTTACTTGTTCGCAATCCTTATCAGCGCCTCAGAACAACCGTCGCGCACTCCTTCGAGAGATTTATGATGCCGACGGCAACACAATAGATCAGGTCATAATCACCATTTATCGGGCGCCGGCTTCATTTACCGGAGAAGATGTGGTTGAGATAGCATGCCATGGTAGCTCATGGATACAGCGAGCCATCCTGGAAAGAGCTATCGAACTCGGTGCTGTGCCTGCCGGAGGCGGCGACTTTTCACTGCGCGCCTTCCTAAACGGCAAAATTGATATGGCTCAAGCCGAAGGTATTGCCGACCTCATAGCCTCGCGATCAAAAATGCAACAGCGAATGGCAATGACCCAGGTAAAAGGTCACTTCTCAGAAAAAATCAAGACTCTTACATCTCAGCTTTTACACGCTGCTACTTTGCTGGAACTCGAACTTGACTTCTCTGAGGAAGACGTAGAATTTGCATCGCGTGAAAAACTCGCCTCGGAAATAGCGGAAATAAAACAGACAATTAAGCAATTATCCGACTCTTATCGACGCGGTTCGGCTTTCAGAGAAGGAATACCCGTAGCCATAATAGGGGCTCCAAATGCAGGAAAATCTACACTCCTTAATCGCCTCGCCCAAGACGATAAAGCTATTGTAAGCGACATTCCCGGAACCACACGCGACACAATTGAAGCCACCGTCACAATCTCCGGAATACTATTCCGTTTCATAGATACGGCAGGATTGAGACTTACAGATGACACCATAGAACAAATGGGTATTGATCGAGCCTACAAGGCTGTCAGTCAAGCTAAAATAATAATCTATCTACACGATTCCACAACAACGTTTACCACCCTTCCAACCGAATTAATTCAACATCTTTCCCCGGATGCATCACTAATCATCGTTCCAACAAAAAAAGACATTGCTGCATTAGATACTACAAAAATTGAATATTTTGTATCAGAAATACCTCAAGCCCTCATTCACGCCCCAATATCATCTAAAACAGGAGAAGGAATTGACCAACTTATACAAACCATTACCCATCACGCCGATCCAATGTCAGAGGGAGAAATAATAGTGAGCAACGCTCGCCACTACAATGCCCTCAATAAAGCTCTCGAAGATATTTGCCAATGCGAAAAATCCATACAAAATGAGGAGACTGCCGACTTCCTCGCCTATCATCTCAGAAAAGCCATAGACACCCTTTGCGAACTAACCGGCGCCATCACCTCTGACACAATCCTCCACAACCTCTTCTCTTCATTCTGCATCGGCAAGTAATTAATTGATTGTCAATGATTTACATTGATAGTAATTGACTATAACTGAGCGATAAAACTTAAT
>CAYNNV010000058.1:0-11124 GCA_964398625.1 uncultured Sangeribacter sp.
GATTTTAAGATTAATACTTTGAGTTGTCGGCTGCTAATGTAAACAAAGTTTTTCAGAATCGCAAATATTTTGAAAACTATTTTTTCAAATCTGCGTCAGAGAGAATAGCAAAATGTCAGTTTTTAATAACAAAATGACAAGTTGTAAGGTTAACAAAAAGATTTTTATAGCTATAAAATTTACATAAATCAAGAAATTCGGATATTTTGCCGGCAATTTGCTATTATATTTTCTTCTCTTTTTTTGTCTGTTTTTGATGTTAAAATTATATCCGCTTATAATCAGTGATATAGATAAATTCAGTTTGGCAATTTGGTAGCACCTGACGAAAACAGGTAATAAATCTCACTCACGAATTATAATAGGCTGCGTTCAAAATCACTTCGATTTGAACCCAGCCTCATATATATTTTTCTGCCGGAGCAGGCGAAATAACGGATATTACTCGTCGGGAAGTTCAAACTTCACCGGCACGCTTACTGTCATAGCGGCAGGTGTGCCGTCGTGAGTACCCGGAGTCCATGCCGGCATCCCTTTGGCCAGACGTATGGCTTCCTGCTCAAGATCGGGGTCAATCATTCTTACCACCTTGATGGTACCCACTGAGCCATCGGCATTAATTGTGACTTCCAGATTCACCACACCCTCTATTCCCATACGGGCAGAAGTAGCGGGATATTTCATGTTGGAAGAAAGATAACTGTTGAGTGCGCTTTCTCCACCGGGATATTGGGGAGCTACATCAGCTGCGAAGAGAGCCGCTGCAGATGAGGCTGCCAAAACAAGAAGTGATAACAGACGTTTCATAGTGAATGAGTTTTAAATTATAAACTTTTGACACCCGAAAAAGGGAAAGGATTAATCAACGAGGGCTTCATAGAGGCCGCGGCACCCGTCTTCAAGAAGATCAAGGACATCCTCAAAACCTTTGGCTCCTTCATAATAAGGATCGGGGACACAATCGAATCCACCCTTATCGCGCACGAAATCAATCATCCTCACCACTTTTTTCTCATCTTCCGGGGTTGGGGCAAGGGCGCGGAGACGGTCGTAGTTGGAATGATCCATTGCCACAATCAAATCGAAATTATCATAGTCAGAAGAGCGCACCGGGCGGGAACGATGAGTTAGCTCATAGCCACGACGCCTGGCATGAATCCTCATCCTTTGATCCGGAAGTTCCCCTGCATGGCCGCCATAAAGTCCTGCCGAATCAATATTGAAGCGCTCCTGAGCACCTTCACTTCTGACAATCGCATCAAACACACCTTGGGCTGCCGGTGAACGGCATATATTGCCAAGACATACAAAAAGCACTCCTATGCGTTGTTTATCTCTTATATCGGCGGGAAGATTATTATTCATTTTGAGATTTATTTTGAGGATTATTGGCCGAAGGTCGGCGGCGACGGCGTCCCCTTCCGCTCTCTACCGTCTCGTCCGTGTATTCTTCATCAATTTCCGCCACACCAAGTGCCTTGCATATTAATCGGGCAGCATAACGGGCGGCATCAGTACTGCCAAGGCGGCGACGCATAAGTTTATAGCCGGAGAGCTGCCAGTCGCGTCCCGGCGATGACTCAAGCAGGGGAGCAAGATGGCGCGTAATAGACGGCACGGTACAATGGTGCACCAGAAGCTCGGGGACAATGCGGTTGTTGACAATAAGGTTTGGCAAAGATACATACTTCACTTTCAGCAGCTTCTCCATAATCTTATAAGAGAGCTTCTTGCCGTTAGCCCGATAGCACACCACCTGCGGCGTGCCCATAAGGGCACACTCCAGAGTCGCGGTGCCGGAAGTCACGAGGGCGGCCTTTGAGTATTTAAGCAGTACATCAGTAGAACCAAATGCCAGCTTAAGCCCGGGATCCTGAGCTATCTGGCGGTAAAACTTCTCCGAGACCGAGGGTGCAGCCGCTACTATGTATTGGAAAGCGGGAAATTTCTTTGCTGCCTCAATCATCAACGGGAGATTATTGCGTATCTCACCGACTCGTGAGCCGGGAAGCAACGCTATTATAGGCCGCGTATCGGAGGAGAAGCCCTGACGCTCCATGAAGTGACGCAGAGGAGGAATGTGAGCAAGTTCATAATCTATCTCCTGCACCGAGGGATTGCCAACGTAGGTGGCCTCGAAGCCGTGCCGACGATAGAACGACACCTCAAAGGGAAGTATCGAGTAGAGGGCCGTGACATTGCGCTTGATGCTCTTGACGCGCCATTCCTTCCATGCCCATACTTTGGGCGAGATAAAGTAATCCACACGAATACCGAGCTTACGTGCCTTCCGAGCAAGCTTTAGATTGAAGCCTGGATAGTCTACAAGTATCAAGGTATCAGGCCGATATGCCTTCATCAGACTTTCAGCATGGCGCAGATGGCCTGCAAGTCGGAATATATTGCGCAGTACTTCACTGAAGCCCATCACGTTAAGCTCCTTATAATGAAGCTCCGGCTCATGCCCTGCTTCAACAGCCATAAGGTCACCGCCGAAAAAGCGGAACTCGGCCTCCGGGTCAAGAGCCCGGATATGCTTTATCAGTGCCGATGCGTGTAAATCGCCGGAAGCCTCTCCGGCTACTATCATATATTTCATTATCCGGATATATATACTATAGTAACGAAGAATGCGTTAATAATATTATGAAACGCATTCCCGCAATTCTTTTGACTATCGCTCTGCTCATTGGTTTAATACCGGTGAGCTCCTGTATTTCCGATGATATCACGGCCTCGCCTTCGGCACGTCTCGAATTCTCTCGCGACACGGTGAGCTTCGACACTATCTTCACCGACGAAGGCACACCCACAGCTCGGTTGCTTGTATACAACCGCAATAAGCAGGGGGTAAATATCTCATCCATACGCTTCGCCGATCCTCAGACGCGCTTCTCTCTGAACGTAGACGGCACCAGCGGCACCGAGTTTCGCGATATAGAGATTCGCGGCAACGACTCTATCTACGTATTCATAGAATGTCTACTGCCCGCAGCCCCTGATTCGGAGCCGTATCTGTCGGAAGACAAACTGGAATTCGTAACCAACGGCAATACTCAGCAAGTGGTAGTCGAGGCTTACGGCCAGAATGTCACGCGCCTGCACAACGTAGAGATTGCTTCTGATGCCACCTTCACCGCCGTGCAGCCATACGTGGTGTATGACTCTCTTGTAGTGGCGCAGGGAGCGCGTCTCACCATTGAGCCGGGAGCCAGGATTCTATTCCATGATAAAGCACGCCTTGTGGTGCGCGGCTCTCTTGATGCATCCGGACAACCGGGAAAGCTGATACAGTTTCGCGGCGACCGCCTTGACGATGTACTGCCTGACCTTAACTACGACGTACTCACTGCTCAGTGGGGAGGAATCACATTTCGCCCCGAAAGTTTTTCCAACCGTCTCTCCTACGTTGACGTGCGCTCATCGCGCTATGGAGTCACAGCTGACTCAACAGGCAATACCGACCAGCTCAAGCTCCTCATTCATAACTCATGGCTGCATAATGCTGCCGGCAATGTGCTTTCAGCAAAGCATTGCCGCATAGAAGCTTATGGCTCATGCTTTTCGGAAGCCAAAGAAAGCACTGTAAGTATCACCGGAGGAAAGGCGAAATTCGTGCAGTGTACTTTTGCAAATAACTATCTATTCTCGGCGGTCGGAGGCAGTCTCCTCTCGCTCAGTCATATCTTACCGGCCGACCTTAACAACTGCAATCTGCCGCTACTTGAGGCGGAGATTGACAACTGCATACTTTATTCCAAAATGTGCGGTGAGATTTATCCCGGCGATCTGAGCGGTTCATCAGTATTCCTGCGCAACTGTCTCTTAGGCTCCACAGGCACCGACGATGACAACTTCATATCATGCATCTGGGATAGCGACCCGCTATTCCTCACCGTCAGGGAAGACTACTACTTCAACTACAGGCTCGGAGCGGAATCACCTGCTATAAATGCCGGCAATCCGGCATTTCTCAATGATCTGTGCGCTACGGATATGTATGGGTTGAGCCGCTATATTTCACCGCGACCCGACCTTGGAGCTTACGTATTCACTGATTCCTATCTTGAAAAAAAATTGATGCTCAGATGAGTTGCAGATACTGCAGCTCGTCTTCTATCTCGGTGCCTGAAAGATGACGTCGCCGAGATATGATCTGTGCAAATTCGCGGATTGCCGGATGCAAGCGCGGATTGCCGAATATGCTTCGCGAAAAGCTGAGAGTGCGGTCGAAGAGAGCTTTCACTTCATCGGCATCCAGCGAACATGTATCAGCACCTTCAGCCTCCATCTCAGAGAGGATATAGTCCAGGCTGTCAGGCTCAGGTGCAGTGCCGTCACGCACTATGCTGCGGGCAAGCAGATTGGATATTACCATAGCCGAGGTGATGTGAAAATTCCTGACGAGATTGTCCCACCCCATCTTAGGCGAATAAGTTGGTGAGGTCACTATATAGTATTCGCTTGCGAACTCTACCATAGGGCCATCGGCGTCGATTGAGATTTCAGCCACGAGGGGAAGAGCCTTCAAAGCGGCGAGTGAGATAGCCATACCGGCAAGTCCGTAAGCGCGGTCGTCTTCATTATTATAGCCTATTGTCTTGACTTGATGTGTATTCTTTTTTGAGTTCATTGCGTGAGATGTCTTTTTGCATTGTAATAACTTCTGCAACGTCGGAATTGTTCAGAAATTCCAGTCAAAACCCACGAGGAATCCGGCGCCCTCCACAGGCTGCATGGGCAGCTCCGGAGCACGGCAACCAAGTAGATTTAGTCCCTTTGCATAGAGCGATACGCGTGAGCTTACATCTATAGAAGCACCCACACTGAGGCGGGTAATATCGTAGAGATGACTTGAGAGAAGGGTCATGCATCCGGCGGCGTCAACACCGGGAGTATAAATGGTGCGGTTACCTCGGTAGTCATATCCTGCAGTTACGGCCAGAGACTGCGCTATGCGACTGCGGAGGCCGAAAAGCGGACGGACTGTAAGCTTCGTGTCAAGCACCCATTCGGGGCGGTCATAGCCGTTGAATACACCGGTAGTGCCGGATTGGCGCTGCCAGGTGCCTGACGCTGTGACCTTCACCCATGATGCCGGCTCATAACTAAAGTCAAGTCCGAAGTTGAAGCCGTGAATGTTGATATAGCTCTCCGAGGGGATTGGAATGACAGCTGATACCGGGAAAAGAGTTGAGAGAGCTTCGCCGTAGGCAAGAGTGGCCATATACCATCCTCCGGCAATCACATTGCGAGAAGTGGCATAACCGGCAGAGATACCGGCAGAGAATCCGGACCAGGGACCAAATGTGAAGCCGAGGCGTGCATCCAACGGAGTGACACGCGGCTGAGTCTTACCGGCAAGCGGACGCTGATAAAAATCAAGTCCGGAGAGAGCGGCGAGAGTCTGAAGTTTAACTCCGCCCCCGGCTTTCAGATAGAGCCCGAAAGCACGGTATTTCCAGTCAAGGCGCACGTCGGGAGCAACGTGAAAACCTGAGTAAGCGTCGAGGTCATTTTCAAAATCAAAGGTATATGCGAGATTGACTCCGGCCTTTAGTGCGAGATTGCCGGTAGAGAGTCGGAAGTACGGAGTTCCTTCCACAGAGCCGTAGTTGCGCGTATTTCCTGCTCCGCCGCCGTAGAAGAGAAGATCAAGACGGGCATCAAGTCCGATGGCCGTCGTGGGTGAGAGTGCGCGTATCACCCCTCCGGCCACATATACGTCGCTCTCACGGCTTCCCTTGAAGCGCTGCAATCCGGGGTTGAGAAAGTCATAACAGGCTCTGTAGCCAAAGTATCTCACTCCGGCTGTGGCGGAATAACCGAAAGGAGCATTGCCGGCATAGTCCGGTGTAGAGAGTAGAGAAAGACGGAAAGTGAGATCATTGAGAGTCTGTGTCGGGGCTTTATCACGATCGGCGCCGTAGCAGGGGGTGAGAATACCGTAATAATTGAAGAAGGCAAGGCGGTAATATGCTTCGGCCGAAAGAGTGCCTATGCTTGAGAAATTACGGTCGGCCTTCACTCCTATTGTCTCGTCGTATACGTATCTCTTGACTTTGTCAGCCTCAGCACTAAGGTGCGGATGAAACAGGGAAGTGGAGGTATGCTGAAGCATTGCCGCGAGTGAGAAATCCTTGCGTTCAATAAAGCGGTATCCTGCTGAAGCGGTAGTATTGAGCATTGAGCCTGAGGCCACATCAAGATAACCTCTGCGGCGCTCAAAATTGTAGGAATCCTTATATCCTAACGGTACAAGGGGATTATACCATGTATCGTAGTCGGCAATATGCCCTGTCAGATCATAGTCAAGATGAAATTTCGGAGGCGTGACATTGATACGCTGGGGAAGTGTATATATGCGGTCAGTCTTCACCATGTCGATGTCGTATTCACCTTTTACGGTGAGATTCTCATGCAGCTCCTGCGCACTTGCGGCCAAAAAAGGAGAGCAAATCAGAATGGCCGGGATAATATTTCGGAGATTTCTTTTAAGGAATTTCATATTGTTACCATGTTTTAAGGCGCTCATCTATCATAATGCGGATATCATCTTCCGTACCGGGATAATTCTCTTTAAGGGAGCGGATATAGTCTAAGGCTACCTGTCGCTTGCCGGTAGCCTTATAAGTATCGGCAAGTACAATATAGCCTCTTGCAAGCCAGTAGGCGTGGGGAGTTCCTTCGTCGGTGAATCCGAGAAGTATCCGCTCCGCCTCAGCATAGTTTTTCTCCTTTAGATATCTCTCGCCAGTTTCGACAGCGGCGCGAGCACCGTAGATAGTAGAGAAGTCGCCTTCAAGCGGGGCTAATGCTTTGCGGGCTTCTTCATTGCGACCGAGGGCAAATAGTGCCGATGATTTGTAATAGCTTATCTCGGCGGCACGGTCGGGAGTATTGCCGGATATTCCTTCAAGGCGGCGTGCGTATGAAAGACGTTCAGATGCATCGGGAGTAAGACGCATGATTCCTGCCCATGCTGCGGGCGCGATATCGGCTGAGGCACGGCGTTCAAGCTCGCGCCACGCTCTGAGTGCATCGTCCTTACGACCTGTGGTTTTGTATTCGCAAATGTTGGCCTTCATCATCAGAGCCTCAACTGCCTGAGGAGAATCGGGACGCGACTTCAACAGGTCTTCGGCACGGCTTAAAGCTTCGGCATAGCGGCCGGCACTTTCCTCACTTTTGGCTATATCAATAAGCGCACGCGCCACATATTTCCCCTGCGGATATTTCTCAAGGTACTGCTTGAGTCGCGCCGTGGCATTGATATTGTCAGCCCATGCATCTTCTGCTGAGTCGAAGGTGAGTTTTTCCAATTCGTTGTTGTCAGGACGAGGCGCACCGGGCACTGAGTTTATGAAGTCGAGATACTTGTCAAGCTCGCCGGCTTCGGCATATAGGCGCTTGAGATCGTCATTTGCAGAGACAGCTTCCTGCGAAGTACTCCAGCGCTCAATCACGGAGCGATAGGTAGTCAGGGCATCGCTGCGCTTTCCGGCATTATTCTGTAGCACCGCAAGGCTTAGTTGCCCCATACGAGCCTCAGCTGACTCGGGGCGGAGTTCAAGAAGGCGTGCGAATGTAGCAGCCGCCTGTTGCAGATTGCCTCCTTCGCCCTGCGTCTGTCCCAATTCGAGCATGGCTGTAGCGAGCCATTTCGACGATGGATAAGCCGAAATCATATTTTGCAGGCCTGAAATCTTGGCGGCGGTATCGCCGTTAAGACCCACGGCTATAGCACGGCGCATAGCCACATAGTCGGGATCATTGACTCCGGTTTTGGTCGCAGCATCATATTGGGCTATTGCCTCCTTGTATCGACCTGTGGAATAAAGGCAGTCAGCTACCCTGACCATAGCGTCGGCCTTTAGCGAGGATGCGAGTGCGGGCTTTGAGGCCAGGGCATTGCGGAAGGCTTCAAGAGCATCTTTATAATTGTCGGCCATATAGAGTGAATATCCGAGGTCGTAGTATCCGAGAGTTTTATTGTATGATTGCGGTGCGGAAGATAGGAAAAGGCTGTATTGTTCGGAAGCTTTCTTATACTGTCGATCACGGTAATAGGCATCAGCAAGCCAAAGGCGTGACTGCCGGGCAATCTCGGAGTCCAGCCCTTGCATCGCCGCCGCACGCGACATATAATCCTGCGCGGCTCTGTAATTGTCATTGGCCATGGCCTCGGCACCGAGTTCATAGAGAGTCTTCTGCTTTACAGCAAGCACGCGTTGCGAAGGATTAGGAATCTTTTCGAGAGCGGCGAGTGCGGAAGAATAGTTTTTCTCATTGAAGTAAGCTGCTGCGCGTGACTCTTCTACTGCCGGGGCGTACTTGCTATGAGGAAATCGGTTGAGAAATTCTTCCAGTAACTCAATTGATGACCCGAACGGAATGCGTCCGCCGTCGGCACGAGCCGCCACATAGTTATATAGCGCGCTTTCGGTAATGGTATCATCGTATCTTTCGCGGTATGACTTCTCAAAGTATAGAGCCGCTGAGGAAGCATTACCTTCAGCTGCGGCTATCTGCCCCAGGTAGAGATTTGCTCCCTGCCCCAGAGGAGAGGTTTCGTCAGAGATTCTGCTGAATAGGCTCTGAGCTGTATCGTAGTCTTTACGGTCGTAAAGAATCACGCCGAGATCATAGACGGCCGAGGGAAGCGGTGATTCAGATTGATTGATATATCTTTGGAGTGGGTTGCGGGCATCCTTATAGCGTCGGAGCTGAAACAGACTCTCACCGAGTATACGGTTGAGTTCCGGCACAAATTCCTCGGGCGCATTAGCGTTGAGACAATTCTCTGCATCGCGGGCAGCTTCTTCGTATCTGCCTTGTTGAAATTCAATCTGTGCAATATAGGTAGCGGCATCAGGAGCCGATGGAAGACCGGCTCCTTTCTCCCTCTCCACGGCAAGGCGACCCTCAACCTTATCGAATCGCTTCAGAGCACGGTCAAGATTGCCGCGGGCATAGTCAATATAAGCTCTGTAGAACTCAGCGGCATTGCTATAAGTGGCGTCACCGGCAATTGAGGCAAAAAGGGAGTCAGCCTCCTTGAATTCACCGATACGGGTAAGCGACAGGGCACGACGATAAGTATATTTATTGCGCTCGGAAGGGGCAAGACCTCCGTAGCGGGCATTGGCGTAGGCCTGCGATGCCGGGCCGTATTCTCCGGTGAAGAATAGGAAATCCGCCATCATGAGGCGCGCCTGCAGAGCTTCAGGCTTGGAAGGAAACTCAGAAGCGTAGGCCTCCAGAGCCTTCATACAAGCTGCATCGCCGCGCAGATATAAGGCACGCCCTATTTCCATTAGTGCCTCACCGCGCCCTGTCTCGTCAAGGGCTTGAGGGTCGGCAAGTATGCGGTTGAGCTGGTCAATGGTACCGGCGGTATTGCCGAAGACTGTCATCTGATCCGCCCGCTCTATGTATCCTTCATTGCCGGGACGCACAATGGCTATTGGAGCGGTGGCATTGATTGCTGCGGCTGCCGCACCGGAGAGTATCAGCGAGGCAAGCAGTCGGCGGTAAGTATTTGTATTTGGCATATTTCGTCGTGTAAGTATCAGAATCTAAAAATATGTTATTACTCGTGCTCTATGATCTGCCAGAGATAGAGACGGTCACTGCGGCGCACCTTTTCAGGCACCTTAAGGGAGAAGATGTCGCCTTTCTTCACCTTCTCTACCGGGCCGGAGGCAAGATGCATCTCCTCAACATTGAAGGTAAGGGCACCGGTAGTCGGGCCTATTACCACTACTTCGTCACCTATGCTTATCTCACCGGCTTCCATGAAGAATTCTCCCACTCCGAGGCGGGAGAAATACCTTATTGTCTTGGCACAATATCTCTTCACCCTCGTGGCGGAACTGCCGTATTTGCCGCTCCATTCTCCGAGTCGCTGCCCTAGATAGTAACCGTCCCAGAAGCCACGATTGAATACTTTTCCGAGGCGCTCGTCCCATTCTTTAACAAAGGCGGCAGAGAAGCTATCATCGCAAATGGCTCGAAGCGCTTCATCGTAGCAGCGCACCGTTTCCGCCACGTATTCCGGTCCTCTCGCTCTTCCCTCTATCTTGAAGACCCGCACTCCGGCATCGACCATTCTGTCAAGGAAGTGGATTGTCTTTAAGTCTTTAGGCGACATGAGGTATTGATTTTCTATATCAATCTGTGCCCCTGTCTCCCGGTCGGTCACAGTATAAGAGCGACGGCAAATCTGATTGCAAGCACCGCGGTTAGCGCTGGAGTTCATCTCGTGAAGGCTGAGGTAGCACTTTCCGCTCACTGCCATGCAGAGAGCACCGTGGCAAAACATCTCAAGGCGCACCGGCTTACCTTCAGGCCCGTTTATCCCACGGCTCTCAATCTCGCGGTGAATGGCCTTGACGCGATCAAGGGTAAGCTCACGGGCGAGCACCATCACGTCAGCCCATTGTGAATAAAACTTCACCGCCTCTATATTGGTGATATTGACCTGCGTGGAGATATGCACCGGCTGACCTATCTCTCGAGCATACGAGATAGCAGCAATATCGGAGGCAATGATAGCCGTGATTCCGGCTTCTTTGGCACAACGGATTATATCCTGCATCTTTGGAATGTCGGAATCATAGATTATAGTATTGACTGTGAGATAAGTCTTTACTCCACAGCGGCGGCATAAAGCAGCTATCTCGGCCATGTCGGCGGCGGTGAAATTAGCTGATGAGCGCGACCTCATATTTAGCCCCTCGATACCAAAATATACGGCATCGGCGCCGGCACGAAGCGCGGCGGCAAGTGACTCTTGACTCCCCACGGGAGCCATAATTTCAAAATCTTCTCTACGCATAGTCCGAAGGTTGATGCAAGTTTCTACAAAGGTACAACAAAAATTACGAGTCAGCAAAAATATCCTTGCGTCCGGGGATGCAATATTGTTCTAAATAGCGTAAATATTGGTCATAATATAACAAAATTTAACTGATTAATACCTATTTTTTCAATTTTTCAGTACTTTTGCAGAAAGTTAATAAAACTATCGGAGGGCGCCGTGCAATTTCGGTGCGACGACCGGAAGACAATGCGGTAATAGCTCAGTTGGTAGAGCATCAGCTTCCCAAGCTGAGGGTCGCG
>CAYNNV010000059.1:0-11026 GCA_964398625.1 uncultured Sangeribacter sp.
TACAACATCGGCCGCATGAACCGCCAGTTCATCGCCGCCAAGTGCAAGGAATAAATTTCCTGACATAATATCTAAAAAGAGTGTATCGATATTTTCGGTACACTCTTTTTTATATTCAGCTTTTCTAAATTTTCACTAACTTTGCAATTGCGATGAAAGATCAACTCCGCCAAGACCAGTCATTGCGCCAGACCACTACTCTGACACCTCAGCAAGTGCAATTCGTGCGCCTGCTGGAGATGAACGCCGAAGAGGTAGAGGAAGCTGCTGAGAGAGAGGTGGATACCAACCCCGCTCTTACTGTTGTGGAAACTCCGGAGAGTGAGAATCATGCACCTTCGCCATTCCGACGCCAAATATCGGAAGACAGTCAGAAACTGCGCGACCTAATGTTTGACCGTCAGACCGTCTCCGACTCTCTATACGATACTCTCAACGAGCAACTCGGGCAACTCTCGCTCCCCGAAATGGTGGAGAAAGCCGCGCGCTATATAATCGGACTTCTTGACCCTGACGGTTATCTGCGCCGTCCTCTGTCGGCAATTGCCAATGACCTCGCGATTATTGAGGGCATTGACATCACCGATGATGAGATAAAACGAGCTTTTAGCGCCGTCAGATCATTGGAACCAAGAGGTGTGGCGGCAACTGACCTCCGAGACTGCCTCATACTGCAACTTGAATCGCTCCCCTCAAGCGACCGGTGCGACCTTGCTCTAAAAATAGTCAGAGATCACTTCTCCGAGCTCGCCAAGCAACACATCTCATCTATCAGAAGCGCCACCCGCTCCTCTGAGGATGCAGTCTACAGTGCTCTTGAACTCATTCAATCTCTCAATCCTAAGCCCGGAAGCTCTTTTGCCCCTTCCGGACATAAAGATACGGCATCTTCAATCATCCCTGACTTCATAGTAGAAAATAATGATGGGGTTATTACCGTCACGCTCAACAATGACATTCCGGAATTCACTCTCTCCGAGAGCTTTGTCAATGCCGACCGTCACCTCATCAAAGCTGCCGCCGAGCGCCGAAGTAAAAAAAATGATAAAGACCCCTTCATCGCCAGGAATCTATTTGAAGCACGCAGCTTTATTGACAATATCCGACGCCGACAGACTACACTTTTTGAAGTGATGACTGCCCTGATACGCCTCCAGCACGATTACTTCGAGACTGAAGACGATAGAGATATTCGCCCGATGACATTGCGCGATCTATCTGAGGCCACCGGTTTCGATATAAGCACTATATCGCGAGCCACCAACAACAAATACGTGGCGCTCCCTCACGGCATCCTTCCCGTGCGACACTTCTTCAGCGAGAAATTCGCTTCCGGCACTACGGAGGGTAGGACCGAAGAGGTATCCGCTCGACGCATCGAGATCGAGATACAAGAGCTGATTGATGGCGAAGACCCTAAAAAACCCTTAAGTGACGATGCCATTGCACGCCGGCTGAGCGAAATGGGATACGATGTAAGCCGGCGCACAGTTAATAAATACCGCGAACGCCTCGGCATCAAAGTCTCACGCCTCCGCAAAAAGCCCTGACTACGCTCATGTAGTTAATAGTCTTCGGCCTTGCAGACGTAATCGTTAACCGAGTCTCAATGAATTAGGACTATGAATTAGGGCTATGGATTGCGGGAATAAAATTTTAGTTGTACTTTTGCAGTGCCTTAAATCTCAGGCTATCACGCCCGGCAATGCAGTTGAAGCAAGTAAATAAATACGTTCACTCCAAAATCTGGATACTTAAGGCCGGAATCACGTCGCAGCTTTCGGCGTGGTTTGACTTCGCCATATCCTATATTGCATTCCGATACTGGGGATTGGACAGCGGTCTATCAGCCTCACTCGGTGCCATTTCAGGCGGTATTGTCAACTGCACCATGAATTATAAATGGACGTTCAAATCATCCGGGGCGAGTCCTGTATCGGTCGGAGTAAAATATGCTATTGTCTGGATAGGGTCGCTCTTACTTAATACCTTCGGCACTAAATTCCTATTTTTACTCCTTGACGGCAATACTATTCTTGACGCTTATAATGTACCTGCCAACATCCGCTTCTCAATTGCCAGACTGACTATAGCTCTACTCGTGTCATTGATATGGAATCTGTATCTTCAGCGAGTATTCGTATATCGTGCCGGCATTTTCGACCAGATAATCGAATCACAATATCATAATCTCCGCAGACTGATTCAGCGAGTACGCTGATAGAGAGCGACTTGATTGAATAGCAATAAGCCGGCTGAGTACTCTCTCCTTTCAGCTTCATATAATTGGCCGTAATTATCGCGAATAAATTTTTTTGCACAAAAGTGCAAAAGTTTGGAAGTTTTGCAAATTATTGCTAACTTTGCATCGTGAATCTGCGCACGTGGCGTAATTGGTAGCCGCGCTAGACTTAGGATCTAGTGTCTAACGACGTGGGGGTTCGAGTCCCTTCGTGCGCACTGTTAAAATCATAGGCAGCGGGTCAGATCTTCTTTATCTGGCGCTCTGCCTTAATATTTTTTATATTATGCTAAGACTCAATTGCTTTATCAACGTATCCGAACAGCATCGCACAGAAGTACTGGAAGCAGCCAAGCGACTCACTGAAGCTTCTCTGCAGCAGGACGGTTGCATCGCCTACGACATATTTGAATCAGCCACTCGCAGCAACGTTCTGATGATCTGTGAGACATGGCGCGATCAGGAGGCTCTTGACGCCCACAGCGCTTCTGACGCTTTCCTTAAGGAAGTAGGACTAATGCGCTCAAAATCAGAAATGAAATTAGAGACATTTTCTTTCTGAACATACCAGCTCACCATTACCTATTTAGCCTTGAAGATGAAGAAGATATCTATATTACTGCTGACCCTCAGCGCTTTCATCTCAGCCTCTGCCGAGCTGCGTTACGGTTTTCGCTTCGGGGGCGCTATAGCCAACGGTCGCCTATCAGACGCTCCCGGATATTCGGTGGAGAATAAAAGCGGATTCAGCGGTGGTCTCGTGCTGGAATATCAGAATCCGAAATGTGGATTTGCCGCCGATATAGCAGCCCAATATACTCGCTACAGTGCGTCACTCGCCTTATCCGACGGAGATCAAGGACATTTCGGACGCGACTTCATAGAGATTCCTCTTCATCTAAAATATAAATTTTGGCTAAAAAAGAGTAAATACCTCTTCGCTCCCCTCGTATATACAGGGCCGTCGGCAATGTTCCGTCTCAGTCACAGCCATTCATTGCCAATGGCTACAAAAGCGGTACAACCCGGATGGGATGTCGGCATCGGTTTCGACGCCATCAACTTTATCCAACTTACCGCAGGCTACCGATTCGGTCTGACAAATGCCGTATCATCATTTCCTCAGGCACCGGGCAGCGATTTCCGCTCCAACGCCTGGACCGTCTCAGCCACCATCCTCTTCGACTTCTAAAAAATATATCTTACTTCCATATAATCTCTGTACACGCCACACGTCTTTTTTTTACAGAAATCACTAACAAGCAAACAATTATAAACCCAACATAGAAAAAAACTGCGCTGCACCTGACGCAGGATAGATAAATTTTATGCCGTGTTGTCAGCGGCTTCTATAGTGTATTTTTTGCGCTCTTACGAGGTAAATAAGCGCGTAAGACGTACTTAAATCCGTCCGTAAGCAATTAAATTTACTTCAACTATTTCACCCGTCAGGCGTGGGTGGCGAGCCAGTAGGCGAAGAAGCAGCAGGCAAGGCCACAGAAGAAAGTGGCGGCGGCATAGGCTAAGCTTACCATTAGTTGCGAAGCCTGCACATACTTTAGCATATCAAGGGTGAAATGCGCAAAGGTGGAAAATCCGCCGCAGAATCCCGTCATTGTGGCGAGGGTAAAGAAGGTACGCGTCTCATTTTCCATATTATTGCGCACTGCCAAGCCGGCAAAAAGTCCGATCAGAAAGCATCCTGTCACATTGATCAGAAGCGTAGGAAAAGTATGCCAAACGCCCTTGCAGTAAGGGGCAAGATATACGTCGACAAGCAAGCGGCAGATAGCACCTATTCCGCCACTCACTCCAACTATTGCTATTTTTTGCCAAATACTAAGCATAGTTCAAAAAAATAGAAAAGGGCGGCAGCTCTAAAGCGACCCCCCTTTTTCATAAAATAAGCAATTGTGTTTTATTATTTTATGGAAAAAATTTATTCAGTTTATTGCAGGTTACCACGAGCATTACTTGCCGAGGCGAGCCTTTTCGCGTTCGATATAAGCGTCAATACCGGGACCGAAGTCAGCTTTGGGATAGTCGTTGCGAATCTGCTCGTAGCATTCCAAAGCCTTGTCATATTTTTTCTGTTCGTCGTAGATATTTGCTTTTTTAAGGAGCATACGGGGCACAATCTCGGGATTGTTCTTATCGGCTGAGATGGCCTTGTCAAGATAATCAAGCGCTTCGCCGTATTTCTTGAGGTTGACATAGCAGTCGGCAGTAAGAGCGTAGGCATTGGCCTGCATCACGGGGTCAGATGTAGAAAACTCCTTGAGGCAGTCAAGCGCAGCCTGATACTTACCCTGGTCATAGAGAAGCTCACCGGCATTAAGGGCGGCAAGGTTTCCACCGGGAGTGCCGCTATTTTCCTTCATCACCTTCTGATACATTGCAGTGGCGATGGAATCGTTGCCCTGCGCTGCCATTTCTACCTGATTGTAGGCTTCAAATGACTTGTTGGTACGCGGATTCTTATATATAAATAGGTAGGATAATACGAATACTCCAATCAGGAGTGCGATTCCTACAATCCAGAAGATGATTCTCTTCTTTTCAATCATCACTTTGCCGGCGTTGGTAAGTCGGTCGTTAAGCTCGTCAATGCCGGTACGGTCGTCAGTATGCTTATCTGCCATTTTATTAGCTAATGAGTTACTATTTCGTTTCAAGTTGCAAAGGTAAAAATAATATTTTGAATATCCGATTAAATTCACAAGATTTTTTTCTCGAGAGAATAAAAAAATTTCCATTTCGAGATTAATCGTGAATTCTTCTTTCAGAGAATTTCATGAAGACTTTTTTCTTGAAAAATAATTGCCGGATTAAAAATAATACGATAACTTTGCAGCGCACTTTCGAGCCGGCAAGAGAGCCACTCGCAAGTGAGATGAAGCAGGAGCGGCATTATGCCGGGCGCCTCTTAGCGCCAGGGAACCGGGTGAAAATCCCGGACAGACCCGCTGCTGTAATTCTCCATTCGCATCCTTATATAAACCACTGTGACGGCGAGAACGTCATGGGAAGGGAAGGGAGTGAGAAGATTCCGGCAATAATGTATTGAAGCCGGACTACTTCAGGAGATAAGTCAGAAGACCTACCTGCATCATCGAATCACGACTTACCGGGAAGACAGTCGTGGCTCGCTATCATTCTTTACCGCTGCGTTCGCTCCGGTACTGATGCGGTAGTGCATATAGAGTCATTCTTTTTCATGCTGTTATCCCGGTGGTCTGTGGTCAGGCATCTTGCCCGGCTGAGACAACGGGATATTTTGTTTTCACCAAATTCTATAACAGATGAAAAAATTTCTTACAGCATTAACTGTCATTTCGGCTGCTTACGCTTTTGCCGAAGATTCCGGCACTATCGGCTCATATACGTTGACGCCCGAAGCCGGAGAAGTTCCGGAAATCAATACCATTAAACTCAACTTCCCCGACACCGGGATTATGGGTATTGACGAGCCGAATACTTCCGGAATAACTCTCACTTCCGGCAGCGGACAAGTCTATAAAGTGGTTGCCGTAAACTACAATTACGATTCCTATGCCGAATTATCTTTCGCTCCCGACGGTGAAGGCTCACCCGTCATAATCAAGACTCCGGGCACTTATACGCTCACAGTGCCTGCCGGAGCTTTTTGGAAATACAACAAACCGGCTATCACCAACGATGAAATAACAGCTGTATACACTGTTATTGGTTCCGGTCAACCTGATGAGCCCGACCCTAAGCCCGACACAGATCCTTTCGCTGAATTCATATCAAATCCGGCTGACGGTGAAAGAATCGGACAATTCACTACTCTTACCATCACATTCCCCGAGATGCCGCAAGAGGGGCTTGACTGGCCTATTGATGCGTCGGCAATCACCCTGCGCTCTGCCGACGGAAGCCTGACGCTGGAAGGAAATACACCTCAGCTTTCAAAACTCAACACGGTGATAATCGGATTTGCAACCCCCGGCAGCCAATATGTTGACCATACTACTATTACAGCAGCCGGCGACTACACCATCACCATTCCGGCCGGCACTCTCAGCGTCTACACTAAGCCGGAGCTTAAAAATCAGGAGATATCAGTGACATTCACCATTGATCCTACCCTCAACTTCTCCTGCAAGCTCTCGCCCGATCCTTCCAAGGTATACGCATCAATTTCTGAGATAAATATTCTTCCTGACGGTGCCATGAAGTCCGTAGCTCTTGCCTCCGACGGTGAAAATAATTTCACTTTATCATCATCCGATACCATCTATTCGCTTGCACCTGCTGACGAAGACGAAGGAGTGAAACTCACACTTCCTGATGATGCTGTCCTCTCCGTGGGCGAATGGATCCTCACTATCCCTGCCGAAGCACTGACGGCCGTAAATGAATCAGAAATCAGCGTTTCCAATCCTGAAGCTATAACGGCTACTTATACCATCAAGCAACCTGCACAATACTCCTTCACCACCGACCCTCGCGAAGGTGAAGCTATCTCTATTTTGACCAAATACACTGTAGATATCGAGGGAAAACCGAAAAAGGTAACTCTTGATACAAATGCCGGCACCCCTCTTCTTACCGACTCGAAAGATAACGAATATGAGATGACTGCAAAAGTCTCAGGCACTTCCGTCATGTTGGCCCCGAAAGCCGGAGCCGTGAATACTCCCGGCTCGTACACCATCAATATACCGGCGGGATTCATCGTCACTACCGACACCGACGGACTTACCGCTCCACTTGAAACTATAGAGTCAACTTTCAAGATCATAGAAACCGCCGACATTGACTTTAATAAAGGATTTTTTATCCTTAACGAAGGCTGGTTCGGCCACGATGCTTCATCGCTCACTCACATCTCAGAAGCCGGAATTCCCACTTATCGTGCATTCAATCTTGTCAATCCCGATCGCTCATTAGGTATAACCGGAGGTTGGATCACTCGCTACGGCAACCGCATATATACAGTGGCCAAGCAGGAAGGCTCAAATATCAGCGGTATTCAAGGAGGCGTGGTAACGGAGATGAATGCCCTAAATCTTGCTTACGAAAATGAACTTCTCAAGACTCCCGGTGGACAACCTCATGCACTGGCCGTAGCAACTCCCGACGTGGCTTACCTCACCACCGCCAACGGCATATTCCCGATTGATATGAACACCCTTACTCCTTCAGATGCACTTGATATAGTTGAATCAGGAAAAATCAACTGCGGTGAGGCTATAGCTTATCATGGAAAAGTCTATGCTGTAGCCAAAAGCTGGGATCTTATCGTAATTGACCCGGCCGACAATAGTTTTGAAACGGTTGATTGCGGCCCGCTCGTTGCTCCAGTTATCACTGCCGACGGCTCTCTGTGGTTTGCCACTCTTCAGGAAGACAAGCCTTTCGTACGACTTAATACCGAAACCCTGACTCCCGAATTCCTTACCATTGAAATTCCGGAGGAAGGAACGGCCAAAATAGCAACTCCCTGGCAGACTTGGCGCCCCTCCCCTCTCGCCGCCGACATCAAGGAGAATGTAGTATATTACGCCACTAAGGATCAAGCAACGCAAATAGCACGACTTGACCTCACCACCGGCGATTTCAACCCGGCATTCATTACTCTTCCCTCCACCGAATCCGGACAGCAATGTCTTTACGGCAAAGGAATCTCAGTCGATCCCGGCACCGGCGAGATCGTGCTGCTCGTGACCGAAAACGGCTACGGCACGCACTATCTCTTCAACGCCATATACCGTTGCGACCCGGCAACCGGCAATATTCTTGATGACAAGACATTGATTCTAAGCAAAGATTATTGGTTCCCTTCAATGAATCTGTGGTGCGGATATGAAGCCCCTGAGATCAATCTTGCAGATATAGAAGTGCCTTACAATGCCACTTCAGTCACGCTTGATATAGCTTCAGCCACCACGCTTCCCCTTGGAAATCACGCCCTTATAGACTACGCAGTAGAAACCTCCGACCCTTCAGCCGTTGAAATAGACGAACTTGCTCCGGGGCAGTACACTCTTTACATCACTAACGATAACGAGGCTACCGTATCAGTCACTGCCTCATTTATGGGTCTTGAAGCATCGAAGACTCTTGCTATAAGACGCCAATCAGGAGTCTGCGACATAGAAATTGCAGATGGAAAACTGAGAGACGTGTATAATTCCGCAGGTGTGCTTATTCTGCACAATGCCACAGAAGAAGAAGTAAATACACTTTCTCCCGGGCTTTACATTATAGGGGGAAAGAAAGTTATGGTGACGCGCCGCTAAGTTCTCTCAACGCTCAACATAAGAGTTAGTATAATAGATTGATAGATAGGCAGGCGGTAAGTCCGGACAACATTCCGGCCTTACCGCCTAATCCGTGGATAATATGATACTTGACTTGACAAACGTGGCTGTTAACGCAAAAGTGGCAGAATTGGACTACACTGCTTCCACTCCCGAAGAACTCATCAAGCCTGTAACAGACTTTACTTATACTGACAAGACCTCAATTTTTGAATTTGGAGGCACTACATATTCTTTCCCGTGGATCGTGACAGGGAAATATGAAAAACCAAAAAATTGAGATATTTAAATTTAGTAAAATCCAATTAATTAAGTAGGTCAAATTTCATGACCTACTTAATTTTTTTATTTTGAGAATGAGTTACAAATGATTATTGTTAATTTTGCAAATCATTTGCAGCAGTACCGGTATGACAGATTTTAAAGCAGACATTCCGAAGCGTGATGGCTACGATTTTTCACACTCTCTCGTGGCAATCAAGGCCGACACGGAGATGATGCGGCACTATCTCAACGAGATTTTTCGCGACGAACTCACCGAGGAGCGGGGCTCACTCCCGCTCAAGGGTGCAGTATTTGCGCCTGACCACCGCTCCGAGGATTCCGACATTCGAATGCGTGATTTCATAGATGCTATCGACGCATATCATCCGCAGGCTTTAGTACTCATCTCCTCAGCTGATGTATATGGAAAGACTGAGGGTGAGGATATTACGGAGACCGAAAATATATGGCCCTCCACAGCCTCAGCACAGGCACTTGCCCGCGCCGAAGAGATGGCTATGGCATATTCATCGGCACGCTCTATACCATTGGCGATATTGCGTTGCGCGCCTGCCTTTGGAAATTATATCACCGGCCCGTGGGAGCGTCTTTTTGCCGCCGTTTCTTCCGGCAGATTCATACTTGCGCGGGATTGTGCCGGCGCTCGCTCTCTTGTCACGGCTCTTGACGTGGCAAAGATAGCAAAAGCTCTTATGGGGCAGGACGGTATTTTTAATGTGGCCGACGGACGCTCTCATTCCGTCGTTGATATAGTCTCAGCCCTATCGCAAAACGGTGGGAAAGATAAGCGACCTATTTGGCTCCCTCTGAAATGGTATAAGGTGGCTGCCTCCCTCGGCAATAATATTCCAGCTCTCGGTATCAGTGTATGCACTCGCTCACTTGAATTTCAGCAACGCACGCTCACTCTTTCCACTCGCCGGCTTCAGGAGAGAATCAACTTCCCTCTCTACGACACAACTGCAGTAATTGCCCGCACCGACAATAGCTATCCTTATGAAGATTTATGACCAAGCTGCTCGATTTTGCTCCCGCCTGACGGATTCTTTAGCTTCGATAGTCAAAGTTATTCTCCTCAGCCGCCCCGTGAAGCGAAGGACTCCACGCCGGGGTGAAATTGTGATTCTCGGAAATGGCCCCGCACTGCGCGAAACCCTCGACAACTCGCTTAATGCTCTCACGGCTATTGACCGCACCGCAGTCAATTTCGCTGCCAATGCTCCGGAATACCGCTCACTGCGCCCCACCGGTTATATACTTATTGACCCTCACTTCTTCCGCACTGACGGTGCTGACGGCAATGTAGAGAAACTTTGGGAAAATCTCGCCGCCACTGACTGGGAAATGACTCTCACCGTACCGGTAAAAATGGTAGCCCGGTCGCGGGAAAGACTTAAAGACTCAAAAGTAAATGTGCGCGGTATAAATATCACACCGGCCGAAGGATTCGCTCCCGTACGCAATTTCATATATTCCCGCGGACTTGGAATGCCACGACCGCGCAATGTGCTGATTCCCGCAATCATGGATGCCATTGCCGATGGCTACGATACTATCTATATAGCCGGTGCCGACCACTCATGGACGCGTACACTCGCTGTCGATGATCAAAACCGCGTTGTAAGCATTCAGCCTCATTTTTATAAAGATGGCGAAAAAGAGCTTAAGCGAGTCAGCTCGGAATATCGTGGCTATCATCTCCACGATATTCTCCGCAGCCTCTACATAGCCTTCCGTGCATACTTCGACATAGCAGAATACGCACAGCGCAAGCACGTAAAAATCATAAACATAACCCCCGGTTCATTTATTGATGCCTTCCCGCGCGGCTCACTGCCGGCTAAATCCTAAATATATCCTGAATATGTCAGAAATAAAGTCTGCTATCAAAGGCCTATCCTCAGCTCAGGTAGAAGAAAACCGCAGAAAATACGGTACCAACGTGATGACTCCGCCAGCAAAAAAGTCGGTATGGCGTCTTTTTTGGGAAAAATTTGCTGATCCGTTGATTATCATACTCCTGGTGGCCGGAGTGCTGTCAATAGGCATATCCTGTTATGAATATTTCTTTCAGGGAGAAGGAGCGAGCGTATTCTTTGAGCCGGCAGGCATATTTGTAGCCATAATTCTTGCCACAGGCCTCTCCTTCATATTCGAGCATAAAGCTGAAAAGGAATTTGAGATGCTCAACAAGGTCAGCGATGATGAC
>CAYNNV010000060.1:0-10996 GCA_964398625.1 uncultured Sangeribacter sp.
AATTACAAAAAAACTAAATACCCCCCCCCCGTAAAATTAACACTTATTAATTTTATTTAACATAGTTGCTTATGAGACTTATAAGACCAATAAGACTTATGTGAACCATACGATTTATATAAGTACCATGCGGGTAATGTGCGCTTCTTAATTTATATATAAAGTTTGTGCTTTACAATATATTCAGCCACTTTGGGATCAAGAAGTTCAGATAATAGATTACCTTCGGCCAATGACCGGCGAATGTCGGTTGAGGCAGCGGGGGAGAGAGGCATATTTTCAAGTACTGTAATTTCTTCAGAAAGTTCAGAATCGTCAATTTTATATCCCGGGCGTGGATAAATAATGAGTCCAAAGCGGTGTAAAATCTCCTGAGCAGATTTCCAACCGAAGAATCCCTGCCAGTTATCCGCACCTATTATGAGTTGAAAAGAGTGTTGCGGGAATCGGGCGGTAAGAGTGTTGAGGGTATCTATAGTGTATGACGGTGCGGGAAGAGAAAATTCGCAGTCAGAAACCTCAACACCGGCCGTCTCCTTCACGGCAAGACGCGCCATTGCCAGACGGTGGTGTTCGGAAGCAATGGTGGAGCTTGGTTTAAATGGATTACGGCGCGAAATGGTAAGCCATACGTTGTCAACAATCCCGCAGGAAGCAATGGCCTGTGCAAGATTAACGTGGCCGTTATGGACAGGATCAAAACTTCCGCAATATATTCCTATCTTCATTAATATTATCGAGATTCAATTGCTCCGAGTATAGCCTCACGTGTCTTTGCTACAGCCGTGTCAAGATCGTCATTCACTATGATCCGGTCAAACTGCGGTGCGAAACTAATTTCATATTCCGACTTGGCAAGTCGAGCCTTAACTTTTTCTTCCGAATCAGTTGCTCTTGAGCGAAGTCGCTGCTCAAGTACTTCAGCAGATGGAGGCATAATGAATAGCGAAAGGGCTTCATTGCCGAATATCTTCTTGATATTTATCCCCCCTTTTACATCAACATCCATTATTAGGTTTTTTCCGGCTCCGGTGATGCGCTCCACTTCTGAGCGCAATGTCCCATAACAAGTTCCGGCGTAAACCTCTTCCCATTCCACGAATTTATCTTCTTCTACAAGGCGGTGGAATTCTTCAGGGCTGAAGAAATAGTATTCCCTGCCGTTCTGTTCAGAGCCACGCGGCTGTCGAGAAGTGGCGGAAATGGAAAAGCCGAGATTGAGTTTTTTGTCATCAATAAGGCGGCTGATAATTGTAGATTTTCCGGCTCCCGAGGGGGCTGAGAGAATGATGATTTTTCCTTTTTGATGCATCCTTCGACAGAGTTATAGCACGTTGAGCACTTGTTCTTTTATTTGTTCCAGTTCATCCTTCATCATCACAACGAGGCGTTGCATTCCGGCTTCGTTGGATTTAGAGCCGAGTGTATTGATTTCGCGTCCCATCTCCTGAGCGATGAATCCCAGTTTCTTCCCTTGTCCGGGATCTTCGGCCATAGTTTCGAGGAAGTATGAAAGATGACTTCGCAGCCTGAGTTTTTCCTCATTCACATCAAGCTTTTCAATATAGAAGATAAGCTCTTGTTCAAGGCGTCCTTTGTCATAGTCCATGCTGTCGAGTTTTGCAAGCTGCTGTGTAAGTTTCTCTCTGATTTTAGGCACACGAAGCGCTTCATACTCTTCAGTCTTTTCAAGATGTCGAGCAATATTTTCAATCTTAGAAGTAAAGAATGTTTCAAGTTTTTCACCCTCCTGTCGGCGGAATTCAGTAAGAGCCTTAACGGATTCTTCCGAGGCCTTGCGGAGAGCTTCAGCTTCTTCCGGCACAAGATGATGTACAGTCTGTGTCAGGGCATCAGGCAGGCGCAGCAGAGTAGCATACCAATCAGAAGGGAGGGGAATTGATAGTTTATCTGAGAGAAGTGTAATTTGGCGCTTGTATTCAGCCAGAGCATCGGAATTGATAGTGGCTGTGCCTTCAGGCACAGTTGACTCCACGCTGATATTCATTTCCACTTTTCCGCGCAGAATCTCGGAAGCCAGCTTGCCTCGAAGTTCAAGCTCGCACTCCCGGAATATGGAGGGCATACGCATTGAAAGGTCGAACTGCTTGCTATTAAGTGACTTGATGTCAACGGTGATGGTTTTTCCCGGTGCGCTGGCTGTGCCGCGACCGAAGCCTGTCATTGAAAGTAGCATAGAGCGAAAGATTATTTGCGACAAAATTACAAAAAAAATATGTTGGATTAATCAAAATCGGGATTTTGTTGTTATAAAATTAGTAAAAGAGCATTGTAATAGCACTGGTTTATAGTGCTGAGTAACTCTTTAAATACATAAAAAGAAATAAAAATAACCGATACATAGAATTATTATGAGTAACGACGAATTGATTGCAAAAGTGACAGAGAAAGCCCGCCTGTGGCTTGATCCCAAATATGATGCCGAGACCCGTGCAGAAGTAGAAAAAATGCTGGCTGATGAAGACAAAACCGAACTTATTGAGGCCTTCTATAAAGATTTGGAATTCGGGACCGGCGGTCTGCGCGGCATTATGGGTGCAGGTTCGAACCGTATGAATGTATATACTGTAGGTGCTGCTACACAGGGACTTGCAAACTATCTTAAAGATAGCTTCAAAGAGTTGCCTCAGATATCTGTGGCTATCGGTCATGATGTGCGCCATAACTCGCGCAAATTCGCTGAACTTGCTGCCGATATATTCTCGGCCAATGGAATCAAGGTATATCTTTTCGATGGCTGTCGTCCTACTCCTGAAGTCTCTTATGCAATCCGCAAATTAGGCTGCCAGAGTGGTGTAATGACTACCGCAAGTCATACTCCTAAGGAATATAATGGCTATAAGGCATATTGGAGCGACGGTGCTCAGATGATTGCACCCCACGATGTCCAAACTATCGAATATGTGAATCGCATCAAGAGCGTGGATCAGATAAAGTTTACTCCTAATAAAGAACTCATCCAAAGCATAGGCAAGGAGATTGACGAGCAATATCTTAACGATGTGCATAAACTTCAACTGTCTCCTGAATCGGCAAAACGTCATGCCGACATGAAGATAGTCTATACTCCGGTGCATGGCACAGGCTCAACTCTAATGTATGACTCACTCCGTATGTGGGGATTTAATAATGTGATACACGTGCCTGAACAGGATATAATGGATGGTGATTTTCCAACTGTGGCCTCACCTAATCCGGAGAATCCGGAGGCTATGACTATGGCTATAGCAAAGGCTCGTGAGACCGGTGCCGACCTTGTGATTGCCTCTGACCCGGATGCTGACCGCGTAGGCCTTGTAGTTAGAGACAAAGAAGGAAACTATCAGCTTGTCAACGGCAATCAGATAAATATGCTCCTTATCTACTATATAATCACGCGAAATGTAGAGAAGAATCTACTTAACGGTACAGAATATGTGGTAAAGACAATTGTCACTACTGAAGCCATAAAAAGAATTGCCGATGCCAATAAAATCAAGATTTATGATTGCTACACCGGATTCAAATGGATCGCCGACGTGATACGCAATCAGGAAGCTACTTCACGCTATCTTGGGGGTGGAGAAGAAAGCTATGGTTTCATGGCAGAAGACTTCGTCAGAGACAAGGATTCCATTTCAGCCAATTCACTTATCTGCGATATGGCCGCATGGGCGGCTGACCGTGGTATGAATCTTTATGAGATGCTCATTGAGATTTACGCTCAGTACGGATTCTCCCGCGAGCGTGGTGTGAGTGTAGTGCGTCCCGGCAAATCAGGAGCTGAGGAGATTGTGGAAATGATGAAAAACTTCCGCGCAAATCCTCCCAAGCATCTTGCAGGCAATGAGGTAGTGGAGATAAAGGACTATCTTGACCTCAATGCGCGCAATCTTAAAACCGGTGAAATTGAGAAGATGGATTTCCCGACTACCTCCAACGTACTTCAGTTCTTCACCGCCAACGGTGATAAAGTATCAGTCCGCCCCTCAGGTACAGAGCCTAAGATTAAATTCTATATAGAGGTGCGCGAAGATATGCCCGACAAGAGCAAATATGAGGATGTGGTTAAGAAAGCTGATGAGCATATTGACGCTATTCTCAAAGACCTCGGAGTAGGATAACTTATTAGAACAAAAGGATAATCAATGAGTTGGTTAGCAATCCGCTACGGATGGCTTGTATATACAGTAAGGCGACTGAATACACACTTCTGCAGAGCCTATCAGCTTTCTAAATTCCGGAGCACCGGCAGTGATGTGAAGCTTTGTGAAGGAGGTGCTTTCACATATCGGACTATAACTATCGGTTCGGATGTATTTATCGGACGAAATTGCTGTTTCCAAAGTGAGCATGGCCGGATAATAATCGGCAATCATGTGATGTTTGGGCCGGGCGTGAACATACATGGCGGTAACCACGATATCTCATTAGGTGATGAGCCAATGAAGTCGCGTTCAAAAAATCAGGGCGATGACGGCGATGTCATAATCGGTAATGATGTATGGATAGGTGCTAACGCCATTATATTGTCAGGTGTGACTATTGGAGACGGAGCAGTCGTTGCTGCCGGCAGCGTAGTGACAAAAGAAGTGCCGCAACGAGCCGTTGTGGGTGGTGTGCCGGCTAAAATCCTCAAGTATCGTACTTAATTAGCGTGGCATTAGACTACAAGCTGAAAAACTTGACGCCTTAAGTCAAACCGGCGGGTCGTTGACTCAGTGAATGACATCTTTATATTTCGACAAAACTATAGGCTGTGTCAAAAAAATTTGATGCAGCCTTAAATATCGAATGCGGGAAGTATATTTTGCGGAAAAGAAAAAAAATATTAACTTTGAAAAAAATATTATGGAAGCTAATAGTCCTTATCTACCGTTTCTGGCACTGGCCGGAGAATATTGCTCAATAGTACAGAATGCGCGTGAAGAAGATCGCAGGGAATTTGTTGAGAAAGCCGTGATACTTCTTCCCGAGCTTTATGTGGCCATGCTTAAAGCTCCGGCTCCGGAGGTTGCAGATTACGAGGTGGCTTTTCTCCCTCAGTACGTGGATGAAGACTACTATGACTCCGTGCGTCGCAGCCTTGAGATGCTTTTCGGTCCTGATGATACATATCTGGAGACTCAACTTGAGGACATGAAGTATTCAGACGTGCCTATAGGAGCATCAATAAGTGAAGGTATGGCTGATATTTTTCAGGATCTCTTCAATTTTCTCAGTGCCGTCAGAGAGAGCGATGGTGAGAGCATGAACACAGCTTTCGGCGCTTGCAGAGAGAATTTTGAATCTTATTGGGCTCAGATTCTCGTGAACGTGATGCGTCCGCTGAATACACTTCGCCTGCAGACAACAGATGCTTAAGCATCCTCTATCAAATAAGATAAGACAAAATAACATAATAAAAATGATTCACAGACTCATTGAGCGCCTTGATCGCTCCACCTGCAATTTCCTTGCCGTAAAAACGATTAGAGAAGACCTTGATCGAGCCGGTTATACAGAATTGCGCCAGGCTGACAGCTGGAAGCTACAACGTGGCGGAAAATACTATGTGGTGAAAAATGATAGTGCTATCTTTGCCTTCATTATAGGCTCTGGTAATCCTGCTGATTATGGTTTCCGCATAATATCTTCTCATTCCGACAGTCCATGTTTTAAGGTCAAACCCAATGCCGATATCTATGGCGACGGGGGTGTAGTATCCCTAAACGTTGAAAAATATGGAGGAGGAATACTTTATACATGGTTTGACCGTCCGTTGTCTCTTTCAGGACGCGTGATGCTTGCCGGCGAAGATGCTTTGCATCCGGTGACACGCATAGTTGATCTTCGTCGTCCCGTGGCTTTCATTCCGCATCTGCCAATTCACTTCAACCGTGCTGTCAATGAGGGAACCCCCCTTTCTGTACAGAAAGATATGAAGCCTGTTGTAGGATATTTCTCAAAGGAGAGAATTGATGAATTTAAAAAGAGCGGTGGAGTAGTGAAGGTATTGCTTGCAGAGCATCTGGGAGTCAAGGCCGATGATATACTTGAATACGAGATGAATCTGTATCCTGTGGAAGGCGCTATGCTTGCCGGTATGGATAACCAGTACATCACTTCAGGCCGTCTTGATGACCTATCCATGGCTTTTGCTTCTCTTGAGGCACTGCTACAGAAAGGAGGAGATGAAGTGGCAGCAACGAGAGTAATGGCTGTGTTTGATAATGAAGAGACGGGCTCCGGTACCAAGCAGGGGGCTGCCTCAGTAGTGCTTCGCGATCTCTTTGAGCGAATAGTCAAGGAGCTTTGTCCGGATGATTCACAAGCATTCTATCGAGCTGTGGCCAACTCATTTATGATTTCGGCCGATGATGCTCATGCCTGGCATCCCAACTATAATGAAAAGTTTGACCCCACAAATCATCCGGTCATGGGAGGCGGTCCGGTAGTGAAGATTAATGCCAATTGCAAATATATGACCGATGCCGACGGAGCAGCAGTATTCAAGGAACTTTGCCGAACTGCGGGTGTGCCGTGCCAGTACTTTGTGAATCATTCCGACGTACTCGGAGGCTCCACTCTTGGCAATATACTCACTTCCCAGCTTGACCTTCGCGGTGTGGATATAGGAAATCCGATTTGGGCTATGCATTCTGCAAGAGAATCCGGAGCCGTGGTTGACCATGAATATGCAGTTAGGGCTTTTGCCGAATTTTACTGCTGAGTATCAGTAAATTTCAAGCTGTTGAATTAAATTGTAACGGCAGCGTGGAATAATCGGAAAAATGTGCTAACTTTGCACGTCTTTAAGGCTTGCACCCACTCCGGAGAAGTAAATTTTACGGAATATTAGGACGGAGCGTGGAGTTTTGGCCTGATTTTTGTTAGAAATAAATAAAACTCAAGTATAATCTAAAGATATGGATGTAAAATTCACCAAGCTCACTCCCGTAACAGGTGAAATAGTAGTAGAGCTTGCAGCAGCAGACTACAAAGACAAGGTAAAGGATCAGCTAAAGAAGATAGCCAAGACTCATCAGGAGCCCGGCTTCCGTGCCGGCAAAGTGCCCGCTTCTCTGATTGAGAAGAAATATGGCAACGCCGTAAAGTACGACGTAGTGAATAAGGAGATTGGCGAAGCAGTATATAACTATATTAATGAAAATAAACTTCGCGTACTCGGCAATCCTGTGCCTGTAAAGGATCAGGAAATTAATTTCGAGGACGAAGACTTCACATTCAAGTTCAATGTAGGAATTGCTCCTGAGATTGCTTCTCCCGTAAGCAAAGATATGAAGATACCTTATTACAAAATCGAGGTATCAGACGAGATGATATCTAAGCAGGACGAGGGACTGCGTCGCCGTCTTGGCAAGCAGATTCCCGGCGATATGGTAGAGCCTAACTGCCTGGTGAAAGGCGTGCTGACAGAGCTCAATGATGACGGCACTATAAAGGAAGGCGGTATTGTAGTCGAAAACGGCATTGTTGCTCCGTCCTACTTCAAGGGTGATGAAGAGAAGAAGTTTGAAGGCAAGAAGCCCGGCGAAGAGGTGGTGTTTAACCCCGCTGCCACGTGCGAAGGCAATGAAACAGAGCTTTCTTCAATGCTCAATATAAATAAGGCAGAGACAAAGAATCACCATGGTGACTTCAATATGAATATCAAGGAGATTATTGTGCTCCGTCCTGCTGAAGACGGCCCTGAATACTTTGATGCCCTCTTCGGTCCTGACAAAGTGCATAATGCTGAAGAATATAAAGAGGCAGTGAAAGAGATGATTGCTCGCCAGCTTGAGGGTGACAGCGCATTCCGATTCTCCATCGATGCCAAAAAAGCCATCATGGATGCAATAGGTGAGATAGAGCTTCCCGACGATATTCTCCGTCAATACCTCCACCAGCAGAACGAAAAACTCTCTGAAGATGAAGTTAAGAGCGAATATGAGCGTCTGCGTAAAGACCTCGTATGGCAGCTTGAGCGTGACATTGTAGCAGAGCAACTCAAGATTCAGCTTACCGAAGAAGATCTAAAGGATGTGGCTAAACTCGTAGTACGCAATCAGTTTGCTCAGTACGGCATGAGCCAGATTCCCGAAGAATCACTTGAAAAGTATTCAGCAGAGATGCTTAATGATCGCAAGGCTCGCGAGAATATAGCTAACCAGGCGCTCGATATGAAACTTTTCCAAGGTATTCGCGATGCAGTCACTGTAGAAGAGAAGGTTGTATCAGTGGATGATTTCAACAAGCTCTTCGCTCCCGCTCAGGAAGCTGCTGAATAACAGTAGATCAATTCGAACATTCTGTGGCGTTGCCCCGGATTCGGTTTACTTCAAGTAAGTGAGCCGATAACCGAAGGTCATAGGTTGAAGGGTTGATTAGGCCGGTTATCATTGAACCTAACACAAGTCCTTTATCCTATACTCAGCGCCTCACATCTGATAAATAATAAGAGGCCGTGTCAAAATAGATCGTTTTGACACAGCCTCAGAAATTTTAAAATAATATCCGCCCGTTAGAGCGACAAAAAAACATTCAACTTATATCATACAAAACTATGAACAACGATTTCAGAAATTTTGCAGTCAAAGGTCAGGGTGTGAATTCTAACACACTTCACAGCTACATCAATGCAGTAAACAATTCTCCGGCTGCCATGGCTGCGTCCATGACTACTCCCAAGGATGATTACATGAATCCTTATATTCTTGAGGAGCGCCAGCTTAATGTGACCCAGCTTGACGTATTTTCACGCCTGATGATGGACAGAATCATATTCTTGGGTACTCAAGTCACAGACACTTCTGCCAATATCATTCAGGCACAGCTTCTTTACCTAGATTCAGTAGATCCCGGAAAGGATGTGAATATTTATATTAATTCCCCCGGTGGTAGCGTATATGCAGGTCTTGGCATCTATGATACGATGCAGTATATCAATTCAGAAGTATCAACCATCTGTACCGGTATGGCCGCATCAATGGCCGCTGTCCTGCTTGTGGCAGGACAGAAAGGTAAGCGCTTTGCACTCCCTCATTCCCGCGTTATGATTCATCAGCCAATGGGGGGTATTCAGGGTCAAGCTTCCGATATTGAAATCACAGCCAGAGAGATACTCAAATTGCGCGAAGAGCTTTACCGCATCATTTCGGAACACTCAGGCCAACCCTTTGAGAAGGTTGAAGCTGACTCCGACCGTGATTACTGGATGATCGCATCTGAAGCCAAGGAATATGGAATGATTGATAGAATTCTCGAACCGAATAAGAAGAAGTAACACAGCAATAATCACACTTCGCGATAATGGCAAAGAAGAAAGATAATGCGCCGTGTTTCTGCTCAATGTGCGGCAGGCAGGACGGTGCCGACGTGAAAGTAGTGCCCATATTTGATGATTTACGCCTCTGCACTGATTGTATTGATTTTATTGACTCGCGAAAATCCGAGGCTTTAGCTGCCGGATCGAAAGCTCCGAAGGTGGATTTGAAGCGAATCCCCAAGCCAAAGGAGATATGTGAGTATCTCGACCAGTATGTCATCGGTCAGGATAATGCGAAGAAATATCTTTCAGTAGCCGTCTACAATCACTATAAGCGTCTGGCACATGTTGATAAAAAAGGGGCTGATGATATTGACATTGATAAGTCTAATATCATTATGGTCGGTCCTACGGGTACGGGAAAGACTCTTCTTGCAAAGTCTATTGCCCGACTTCTTGACGTGCCCTTTACCATCGTTGATGCTACGGTGCTTACCGAGGCCGGATATGTGGGAGAAGATATAGAATCTCTTCTCACTCGACTACTTCAGACCTGCGATTATGATGTTGAGCGCGCACAACGGGGGATTGTATTCATTGATGAGATTGATAAAATTGCCCGCAAGGGTGATAATCCCTCTATCACTCGCGACGTATCGGGTGAAGGCGTGCAGCAGGGGCTTCTGAAGCTCCTTGAGGGTTCAGTAGTACTCGTTCCCCCAAACGGTGGTCGTAAGCATCCCGAGCAGAAGCTAATAGCGGTAGATACGAAAAATATCCTATTTATCTGTGGCGGTGCATTCGACGGTATCGAGCGAAAAATTGCAGCTCGACTCAATACCCGGGTTGTAGGATATGGTCATGACGAGGCCAAGCGAAAGCAGCAGCGGGAGAATCTCATGCATTATGTGCTCCCGCAGGATTTAAAGTCATTTGGTCTCATTCCGGAGATAATAGGCAGACTGCCGGTACTTACAAGTCTTGAGCCTCTTGATCGCGATGCGTTGAGAAGAATACTTGTGGAGCCTAAAGATGCTATCATCAAGCAGTATACTTTGCTTTTGGGGATGGATGGTATTGAGCTGGAATTTACCGAAGATGCTCTGGATACAATCGTTGACAAGGCTGTGGAGTATAAGCTCGGTGCTCGCGGTCTTCGCTCAATAGTTGAGGCTGTGATGGTTGATGCCATGTATGAGGCACCGTCGTCAGATGTCAAGCAACTCAAGGTAGATTCAGCATACGTAGAGGAAAAACTTGCCAAGGCTCATTTCGATAAATTCTCAGCTGAGGAGAAGTAACAATATTATCCCTTAAATAAACGGCGTTGTATCAGAAGAAATTCCGATGCAACGCTATTTTTGTAGTAAGAAGTTAGCGGTGTGCGAGATGACGGCTTACCTTATTAATCTGCTGCGCAAATGAGCCGTCAAACTTATTGTTGAAAAAGGCTCCTCCGATAGTGAAGAAAGCGGCACCGGCTATCTTTACCTCGTCAAGGCGCTCATAGGAATCAATGCTTCCGGCAATGCATACTTTCCCGGGAAGAGCCGCGCACAGGGCTTTATTGAGGGCTTTTGCATCTCCAATGTAGCGATATCCCAGCAAGTCTATGCCGTCAGCACCGGCGGCTATCACGCTGCGAGCTTCTTGCATTATGTCTTCAATCTTCCCGTTAAGCACGGATGGGCGTCCGGCGATTTCTCCAACAAAGGGGAAATATTTTATACCATGTACTCTACATTC